>JAZRKT010000050.1:0-7257 GCA_045646465.1 Eubacteriales bacterium
AATTATTTTGTCTTCCTTTGTAAGTGTCTTTTCGTTTACGCTGTAAACGATTGTGGGAAGATCCTTACCTGCGGGAGCAGAAATAACAACCTTCTTAGCACCTGCATCGATGTGTGCCTGGCTCTTTTCCTTTGAGCAGTAGAAGCCTGTACATTCAAGAACTACGTCTACGCCGATTTCGCCCCAAGGAAGATCCTTAGCGTCCTTTTCTGCGTAAATCTTAAGTGTCTTGCCGTCAACTGTAATTGTGCCTGCTTCGTCATCAGCGCTAACAGTGTGCTTGTTTTCACCGAGTGTGCCGCAGTAACCGCCCTGTGCGGTATCGTACTTGAGGAGCTGAGCGAGCATAGAAGGCTTTGTGAGGTCGTTGATAGCAACAACATCATAACCTTCTGCGCCGAACATCTGTCTGAATGCGAGACGACCGATACGGCCGAAGCCGTTAATAGCAACTTTAACTGACATTTTGATTTCCTCCAAAATTTATTATTTTTTAGTGATACATTTTTTCACAAGTAATATTTTAATACGTTTATTTGGATTTTTCAAGTATCTTTAGCAAAATTTTCACATTCTTAATACTTTATATAAACAATTACAATCAAATCATCAACAATAGCTGTGTAATTATTCAATTTGTCAAAATTTTACATCACATTAACGTGTTTTGAGCAAAAGAGTCTTGAAAAATCATTCCTGCCGTGGTATACTTAGCGTGCTCTATATGCATTATGCACACTCTTTCAGGAAAGGCGGTGATTATAGATGGGTATTTTCTTTAAGGATAAAAACAAATACGGTGAAAATCTTCCCGAGGACACGCTCCTTGCCTTCAAGGCGGCTGACGGGGATGAATCAAGCTTTGAAGCACTTGTAAGAAAATACGAGCGTCTTGTAATCAACTGCGCATATTCCGTCATAGGCAACTGTCCCGAAGACATTTCGGATGTTTCTCAGGAAGTTTTCCTGAAAGTTTACAGAAGTCTTTCCTCATTTAAGGGTGACAGCGAATTTTCAACGTGGCTGTACAGAGTTGCAAAAAACAGTGCTTTGGATTATATAAGAAAGAAAAAGTCGCCAAGAATAAGCCTTGACTCCTCGGGCGACGGAGGAGAAGGCTTTGATATTGCCGACACCTCTGAAAGTTCAAATCCTGAAAAGACGGCTCTCGAAAACGAAAAGAGCCAAATACTGAAAAAGTGTATAAACAAGCTTTCCGACGAGCACCGTGAAGTTATTATTCTACGGCACGTCAACGAATATTCATACGAGAAAATATCAGAGCTGTTAAACCTTGAGGTGGGCACGGTTAAATCACGGATTTTCAGAGCAAGAGAGGCTCTTAAAAAAATTCTCATCAAAGAAAATTATTTTTGACGGAACTTTTTGAAAAATTTGCCGTCTTAACATATGAAAGGCAAACAATGCCTTATTTTTACGAAAGGAGCAGGGTGCAATGGAAAACAGATTTTTTGATGCAAGCTTATGCGAAAAGCTTGAAATTGCGTTATATTGCGGTGAAGAATTATCCGACACATTAAAAGAGCATCTTGACGCTTGCCCTCATTGCAAAAAGCTCCTTGAGGAAAACGCCACTTTGACAGCGGCAATTTCAGGTGCAAAGCTTACCAATATAAAGGACGGCGAAATTGCCGACGCAGTTATGAAGAAGATAGCCTCATCGAAAAAGCGTAAATCTGGCTTCAGCTTCAACCACCATATGGGTACGGCAGCGGCAATTGTCATTATCTGTGCGGCTGCGCTTTACGTTAAATATTTTCCTTCGGCACAGGACGCTTCGCCCATAGCCTTAGACGAGGAAAGCACCATTATTACCGAAGAAGAAGCTTCACCCATTCTCAGCGACACACATTTTATTACTTTGGATGCTTCATATGATGCGGACGACGAGGAAATCCAAAACTCCGCAATTACAGGCGACGGTGCCTCACTTACCGAAAACGGGCGTTTTGAAGAAGCGGACACAGGTGCGGCATCTCACGTTACAGGTGCCAACACGCCCTCACAGTCTATTCTTATGAAAAGTGCAAGACCCGGCAGCATATCGGCTCAGTCCGAAACTGCCGACGAAGAGTTTATGAACGACAACCTTCCTTTGACGGTACAGCAGCCGTATTCCGACATTACCGTGGAAAGCTACAATGCAGATTACGCAGCTCCTTCTCTGTTCAACAATGAAGCTGCAACAGGGGAAGAATCGGAGCAAGCAATATTGGAAGCCGAAAAAGCTGTTCCTTTCGAGCCTTCGGAGCAGAAAGCTCCTGCAGAGCTTATGTATACAGAAAAGGAAAGCAGCGACACATCCCATTCACACTCTTCCGCCTTACAGGACGGTAGCGAAAGCTCAGGCTCATCGGGCGGCGGTGGAAGCTCATCTAGTGCAAAGCTCAGTTCCGACAGCGGTGCTTACATCGCATATTCTGAAAGCTTCCTTATTTTCGACGAACTTGAATTTTTACAGGGTGATGAAAACCTTGACTACAACATTTCTCTTGCCAACGCAAGGCTTTGCGAATTATACGGCGAAGGCAGATTTATCATCACGCGCTATGCTCTTGAAAACAACGGCTGGAAAGGCAATTTATTCTTCTTTGAATATGCACCGACATTGACATATTCATCTCTTATTTCAATTGAAAGCTCGTCAAGTCCCATTTGCGGATAACAGATTCAATACTTTTTGGGGTCATATCACAGTTTGATATGACCCCTGTTTTTTGTTAGTTTGTGATTGAGTTGCTTTTTCTAACTTCTTTTTAACGAAAAATGTGCAAAAAATCGGGTTATATCTTGTAGGGGCGACCTTTGTGTCGTCCGTGTTTGGGCGAAATGTATTTTATAAAACAGCAGTTTCGCACCAAGCTTCCATTTGTCATTCTGAGCGTAGCAAAGCGGAGTCGAAGAATCTGATATATACTAATTTGCACTTAAAAATTGCCTATGCAAGTAGCGAAGCTATGCAGTTCCTTCGACTGCGGCACTTTTTTATGCATTCGCTCAGGATGACAGAATGAAGCATACTTCTAAGCAACAGATGACACAAAGGTTGTCCCTACGAAAAAACCTTGCGCACAAAATAAATCCTCAGTAGTCTTTGCGCCGTTGTTTGGTGCAAAGACGCCTTTACGAGCACCGATAATATGCTGTTACCCAAGGTTGCCTACAACATTTGCCGTCGGGCTTTCACAACCGACCGTACCCCTTGTGTTACATAAACTAACTAAAGAAAAGAAAAAATCACCCCAAATCATCAAGTCTGCAAAACTCGTATCCCTTGCCCTTCATTGTTTTTATATACTCATCAAGTATTTGAACATTTGTACCGCTCGTGGGATGAAGAAGAAGCACACAGCCGTTGTGGGTTCTGTTGATAAGCTTATCAAGGGCTGCCTTTGGCTCTTTTTGTGCTCTATCATCCCAATCGGCATATGCAAGGCTCCAGAATACTGTTGTGTATCCGCACTTTGTGGCGTGTATCAGCGTCGCCTCATTGAAAGAGCCTTCAGGCGGACGGAAATATTTATCCATTTCATAGCCTGTTTTTTCAAGAAAAAGCTCATCAAGAGGATGTGTTTCTTTTAAGAAGAAGTCAATATCAACGTGCTTTGCCATATTTTTGTGGCTGACTGAATGGTTGCCTACAAGGTGTCCTTCCTCCTTCATACGCTTGCACAAATCGGTGTTGCTTTCCACAAGATTAGGCAGTACGAAAAATATTCCCTGTACCTCGTTGGCTTTGAGTATATCAAGGATTTTTTCCACGTTTCCGTTTTCGTATCCCGCATCAAAGGTCAGGTATATTTTCTTTTGCTCCTCATTGCCTATTGAAATTACATTGTACTTATGTGTAAAATTTGCCTCGGGACAAAGAATGGGTCTTTTTCCGTCGTCAGCACCTTTAAAATACCAGCCGTAGGCATTTGCTACAGGGCAGCTTGCTATCACACACACTACAGTGAATACCTCAAGCAGTCTTTTTATAATTTTATTCACGATTAACGTCTCCTTTTTGCTTTTGATTACAAATTTTACGCACTTTTATTGTTTCCTTTTTGCACTTTGTACAAACAGTTCAATTAAAGGATGCGTTTCCTGATAATGTTATGCATAATATCGTTGCATATTTGTGTGATTATGCATCATTTTATGCATCTGTTTCGTTGAATTCAACAAATGATTTACTTATATGTATATTCATTTTGCATCAGAAAAGAGAAAATGCATAAAATCTCAAAAAAAAGCGGAAATATACTTGATTTTTATGAAAGAAAGTGGTATCATTTATACAAATTAAAAATTCTTTGAAAAAGGTGAACAAAATGTTAGACAAATCAAAAATCAAAAAGGTAGTTCTCGCATATTCCGGTGGTCTTGACACATCAATCATTATTCCGTGGCTTAAGGAAAACTACAACAACTGTGAGGTTATTGCAGTTTCAGGTAACGTAGGTCAGGCTGACGAGCTTGAAGGTCTTGAAGAAAAGGCTCTCAAGACAGGAGCTTCAAAGCTTTACGTTGAAGACCTTACAGAAGAATTCGTTGACGAGTTCATCATTCCCACCGTTAAGGCAGGCGCTCTTTACGAACAGTATATGCTTGGCACATCCTTTGCCCGTCCCATCATCGCAAAGAGAATTGTTGAAATTGCAAAGGCTGAAGGCGCAGATGCAATCTGCCACGGCTGTACGGGTAAGGGTAACGATCAGGTTCGTTTCGAGCTTACAATCAAGGCTTTCGCTCCCGATATGCCCATCATCGCTCCCTGGAGAGAATGGAACATCAAGAGCCGTGAGGAAGAAATCGACTACGCCGAAGCTCACAACGTTCCCTTAAAGATTAACCGTGAAACAAACTATTCAAAGGACAAGAACCTCTGGCATCTTTCACATGAAGGTCTTGACCTTGAGGATGCAGGAAACGAGCCTTTGTACGAAAAGGAAGGCTTTCTCGAAATGGGTGTTTCTCCCCTTCAGGCACCCGATGTGCCCACATACATCACTCTCGACTTTGAAAAGGGCTGTCCCGTAGCACTTGACGGCAAAAAAATGAGTGCAAAGGAAATTATTCTCGCTCTCAACGAGCTTGGCGGCAAGAACGGTATCGGTCTTCTTGACATCGTTGAAAACAGACTTGTAGGTATGAAGTGCCGCGGCGTATATGAAACTCCCGGCGGAAGTATTCTTTATGCTGCACACGACTACCTTGAAACAATTACCCTTGACAAGATGACAATGCATAAGAAGCAAGAGCTTGCTATTACATTTGCAGACCTTGTTTACAACGGTCAGTGGTACACACCTTTACGCGAGGCACTTTCCGCTTTCGTTGACAAGACTCAGGAAAACGTAACAGGTAAGGTTAAGCTCAAGCTCTACAAGGGCAACATCATAAAGGCTGGCGTTTGGTCCGATTACTCACTCTACAGCGAAGAAATCGCAACCTTCGGTGAAGACAACGTATACAACCAGGCTGATTCCGCAGGATTTATCAACCTCTTCGGTCTTCCCATCACCGTTCAGGCTCGCCTTAAAGAAAAGCTTGAAAAAGAAGGCAAGTAATTTACTTTCTCTTTACTGAAAAGAGAAAGTAAACAAAGAAAAAAGATTGTCGCAGGCAACTATGTGACAAAGTATTACCTTTTGTTCACGGGTTACCGTCCTTGCACCAAAGGTTGGCGCAAGGACTACTAAGCTTATTTGTTCAAACAGCATTTTTTACAGGGCAAGGGTTGTCTTTGCCCTGTGATTTGGTTTAATAAGACGTATTACAAGGAGCAAAAACACTATGAAAATGTGGCAGGGACGCTTTCAGAAGGAAGAAGACGAAAGCGTAAACGACTTTAATTCTTCAATATCCTTTGACAGCCGTATGTACAAAGAGGATATTACGGGAAGCATTGCGCATGCAAGAATGTTAGGCAAATGCAAAATCATTGATGAAAGCGAAAGCGAAAAAATAATCGAAGGTCTGAAAGGAATCCTCGCCGACCTTGAAAACGGCTCACTTGAAATTGACCCCAAGGCTGAGGACATTCATATGTTTGTGGAGGAGGTTCTGACAAAAAGAATCGGCGATGCAGGCAAGCGTCTTCACACTTCAAGAAGCAGAAATGATCAGGTTGCTCTTGACATAAGAATGTACTTACTTCGCGAAATGGCACAAACAGCACTTCTTGTCAAGAATTTATGTGAGATTATTATAAACAAAGCAAAGCAACACACAGAAACTGTAATGCCCGGCTACACTCATCTTCAGAGAGCACAGCCGGTAACTCTCGCCCATCAGCTTCTCACTTATGCTCAGATGTTGAAGCGTGATTTACTGAGACTTGCTGACTGCAGCGACAGAACAAACGTTATGCCTCTTGGCTCATGCGCTCTTGCAGGCACCACCTACCCCATTGACAGGCAGATGGTTTGCGATGAGCTCGGTTTTCAAGGTGTTACCGAAAACAGCATCGACGGCGTTTCGGACAGAGATTTTGTTCTTGAATTTGCCTTCTGTCTTTCAATGATTATGATGCATCTATCACGTTTTTCCGAAGAAGTTATTCTCTGGTGCTCCAGCGAATTCGGCTTTATGGAGCTTGATGATGCCTTTGCCACAGGCTCATCTATTATGCCTCAAAAGAAAAATCCCGACATTGCAGAGCTGGTACGCGGCAAGACAGGCAGAGTTTACGGCTCCCTTACAACGCTTCTCACCGTTATGAAGGGTCTTCCGTTAGCATACAACAAGGATATGCAGGAGGACAAGGAAGCAATTTTCGACAGTCTTGACAACACAAAGCTGTGTCTTGAGATTTTCTCGAAAATGCTTGACACTGCCACCTTCCGTACGGGCAAGCTGAGAGATGCCGCAGGCTTCGGCTTTATCAATGCTACAGACTGCGCAGACTATCTTGTTAAAAAGGGTATGCCCTTCAGAGCCGCGTATAAAATCGTCGGCGAGCTTGTTGCGGTATGCATTGAAAAGAGTACCACCTTTGAAAAGCTCCCCCTTGAAGAGTACAAAAAAGTATCCGACGTATTTGACGAAGCGGTTTACACCGCTGTTGACCTTGATGTCTGTGCAAAGGGCAGAAATGTAATCGGAGGTCCTGCAAAGGAAGCGGTGGAAAATCAGATAGCAAATCTTGAAAGCTTTCTTTCACAGTTTTAACAAAGGAGCAGCAAAAATGGAAAACAAGACTATCAAAGCAGGCATCATCGGTGCAACAGGCTATGCAGGTGCCGA
>JAZRKT010000051.1:0-46587 GCA_045646465.1 Eubacteriales bacterium
TGGTGATAAGGCGTCCGATACAGGCGCGTATGCGGCATCGGTGTTTTTTGCGGTGGACAGATTTTTCTCATATAAAACAGAATGGGAAAAGCTGCTTTGTGATGACAAAACCGTGATTGTTCTTGACAGATACACAACCTCGAATGCAGTTCATCAGATATGTAAGCTACCCGAAAATCAATGGGACGAATATCTGGCGTGGTTGTATGATTTTGAGTTTAATAAGCTGTCGCTTCCCCTACCCGATATAACACTTGCTCTCGATGTTGCACCTGAGGTGTCAAAAAAGCTACTTGACAAAAGAGCAAAGGAGGACGCTTCTCACAAGTCGGATATACACGAGGCTGACAGCGAGTACCTTCGCAAGTGCTATCAAGCAAGCAAGTACGCATCGGATAAATGGGGCTGGACGAGAATACAGTGCTGTAACGGCGGCGAAATGAAAAGCCGAGAGGAAATTCACAACATAATTTATAAGGCTGTTACGGATAAAATGAAAGGAAATAAGTAAAATGGTATTGCTTTTTCTTGCAAACGGATTTGAAGAAATAGAGGCACTTACTCAAGTGGATTATCTGAGACGTGCAGGCGTAGAGGTTAAAACGGTTGGTCTTAACGGTGAATTTGCTGAGGGTACAAGAAAAATTCTCGTAAAGGCTGACAGCGTTATAGAAAATGTTGAATATACCGACGACGTTGAAATGGTAATTTTGCCGGGCGGTCTGGGCGGAATGAATGCAATAAAGTCAAGCGATAAGGCTTGTGATATAATTAAAATGGCGGCGCAGAACGGCAAATATGTTGCTGCAATATGTGCCTCTCCTACGGTTCTTGCACAGCTCGGTCTGCTTGAAGGCAAAAAGTGTATTTGCTATCCCGGTATGGAAAACGAGCTTGTTCAGGGTGGCGGCAAGGTCGTAAAGAAGGCTGTTGTTACCGATGGAAAAATCATTACGGCACGTGCTGCAGGAGCATCTGAGGAGTTTTCCTTTGTGCTTATAGAGCTTCTTTGCGGAAAAGTCGTTAAGGAACAAATCAGAAAAAGCATCTGTGCAAGATAATTATGACTACACAGGAAATAAGACAGGCAAAGAGGGATTTGCGTGCAGAATATAAGAAGAAACGCGGCGAAATTCAGCCTTGCCAAAGAAAAATTCTTGACGGTAAAATATGTAAAAACATAACGAACAGCGTAAGCTTCGAATATGCAGACGTTGTTCTTGTGTTTTATCCCACAGGACAGGAAATAGATATTAAGGCGGTTTTTGATGTGGCAAAGGAAAAGGGCAAAAGGCTTGCTTTTCCAAGGTGTGTTTCAAAAGGCATTATGAAATTTTTCTTTCCCGTGGATGAACAAAGCTTTGAAAGAAGCGCTTACGGAATCCTGGAGCCAAAAGAGGACTGCGAACTGTGTCTGTGCGAGAGCTTTAAGCATCCCCTTTGCATAGTTCCGTGTCTTAGTGCCTGTGCTGACGGAAGCAGGCTTGGCTACGGAGGCGGATTTTATGACAGATTTCTGTCATCCTTTGACGGAATATCAATGTGTGTGCAGTATGAAGAGCTTATAAGCGATAAGCTTCCCTTTGACAAAAGATACGATAAAAAAGTAGATGCCGTTGTTACGGAAAAGGGGGTGTATGTAGTTGGCAAGAAATAAAAAATTCGAAAAGCTGGGTGTTAATGAAAATTATACCGATGAAGATTTAAACCTTGACGGTAATAATGAGGGCGAAGAAGTAAAAAAGGTAAAAAAGAAGCTTGGTGTTTTCGGTATGCTTTTCGGAAAGAAAAACGCCGACGGAGACAAAAGCTTTGAAGGTATGGACGGAGAAATACCGCCAAAAGAGCCACCTTACAGCGAGAAATTTACATACATCAGAAAAACGCCCGCCGAGAAAAAGGCGAAAAGCAGGAGCTTTATAGCCGATGCGCCCAAAATGCCTGTAGTGCTGTTTTTGGTGTGTATGTGCCTGTCTCTTGCGGGGGCATTCGTAATAAACAGCGACATTGTTTTCGGTGCATCTGTAAAGGTTCAGTACATTGTGAAGCTTAGTACAAGCCTTGCTGCGTATTTTGTGCCGACTCTGCTTTATATGCTCTTTTCAAAAAACAGAAGTCTGTATAATTTCAGAAGCTGTTCACTCAGATTTGCTCCGCTGACACTTTTGTTTTTGGGGCTTGTGCTTTGTTCTTCGGCACTTCAGAAGTATCTGATAGCATACGTTTTCTCTTACCGGGTGCCTGTGGGAGCTCAGTCACAGAGCATAGTGTGGGCGATAATCCTCGGAGCGCTTGTTCCTGCAATTTGCGAGGAGATGCTGGTAAGAGGCGTGCTGCTTTATGAATTTTCAAAGTATGCAGGTGGCTTTGGAGGCGTTGTGCTTTCATCGGTTCTGTTTACGTTGCTTCATTTTGATTTGCAGTACTTCTGCGTGTATCTTGTGGCTGGACTGTTTCTTGGTACTCTTACTCACGTTACACGCTCGGTTTATCCTGCGATGATAGTGCATTTTCTTAATAATACCTTTTCCATCTGCCTGTCGGATACCCTTACCTTTGTGGCAATGGAAAGAATAGGCGGAACCCTTATGATAATCGTTATAGCGGCGGCGTTCTTTATTCTTTTTGGACTTGCACTTCAGACTATGGAAAAAATCAGCCTTAAGCGCGCCGTTCACTATCTCAAAAAGGACGAAAACGTAAATGCCGGGAAAGACGGCATATATATGGAAGGCGCATCAAACGGCGTCATTCTGTTTACTGCGCAGGGAGGAAACACGATGTCAAAAACCTTGCGCCTTGTGTTTAACAGATATACGGGTGCGGCATATTTTATATTTGCATTGACAGTAATTTTAGCTATGGTGCTGTGATTACCAAAATGTAAAATAAATAAAAGGTCTTGACAATTGTTTTTGGATGTGTTAATATAATTACAGTTAAGGGCTGTTGCAACTGACGGACTCAGGGTGGACAAACCACCGGGAAGCGACGGCAATACTCATAAAAGTCGACCGTCTGGGCAGCTTCTGAAAATGGGAGCTGTCCTGTTTTTTTTGCCCACAGAAATAGAAGGGAAGGATAAATGTGACATCCTGTATAAAAAGCGCCTGTCTTTACGGTATTGACGGCTTTATAGTTGATGTTGAGTGCTACAGCTCGGGAACTTTCCCGAAGTTTAACCTTGTGGGACTTCCCGATGCCGCCGTGAAGGAATCCTATGCAAGAATAAAGGCGGCGATAAAGTCAAGCGGAATTGAGTTTCCCAATGCAACAATTACAATAAATCTTGCGCCTGCTGACAGAATAAAGCAGGGTACAGCCTTTGACCTTGCTATACTTTTGTCAATTCTTAAGTGCAATGTTCTTGCAAGCGCCGATACTGACGGCAAATGCTTTGTGGGCGAGGCTTCGCTGACGGGTGACCTTCGGACTGTAAACGGTGTGCTGTCAATGGCACTGTGTGCCAAGGAAAATGGTATAAAGGAAATTTTCGTGCCGTATCATAATGCCCAGGAAGCAGCGGTGGTAGACGGCATTGACGTTTATCCCGTTAAAAATGTTGTTCAGCTTGTAGAGCATCTTTGTGGCGGAGAACAAATAGAAAAGCTTACCGTGGATGCCCAAAAGCTTTTTAACGAAAGCCTTAATCTTGTAAACGATATGAGCGAGGTAAAGGGGCAGGAAAACGCCAAGGCGGCACTTGAGGTTGCGGCGGCAGGTATGCATAATGTTCTGCTTATAGGACCTCCCGGCACAGGAAAGAGTATGCTTGCAAAAAGACTACCAGGTATACTTCCTCCCATGAGCTTTGAAGAAGCAATTGAAACCACGAGAATACATTCTGTTTCGGGACTTTTGCCTGAGCATAAAAGCCTTGTGACGGTAAGACCTTTCAGGTCACCTCACCATACGATGTCGGCAATAAGCCTTGTGGGCGGAGGAAGAATTCCGCAACCCGGCGAAATGAGCCTTGCACATAACGGTGTGCTTTTCCTTGATGAGCTTCCCGAATTCGGCAAGGACTCTACCGACGGTCTTCGCCAGCCTATTGAGGACGGCAAGGTTACCATTACAAGAGCAAGCGGAAGATATGATTTTCCCAGCAAGTTTATGCTTGTGTGTGCCATGAATCCTTGCAAATGCGGCTTTTACGGTCATCCCACAAAGCAATGCACCTGTTCTGCGATAACAAGAGAAAAATATCTGTCAAAGGTGTCAGGCCCTATGCTTGACAGAATGGATGTGCAAATAGAGGTCGGCTCACTTACCTTTGGACAGCTCAGCGACTCAACTGTCAGCGAGAGTAGCGACGAAATAAGACGCCGTGTTGTAAGGGCGCGAGAAATTATGGTCAAGCGTTATGCGGGAACGGGTATTTTTGCCAATGCACACCTGACTCCCGGTATGATAAGAGAGTACTGCGTGCTTGACGATGCGGCTGGTGAAGTAATGAAAAGCGCCTTTGAAAGACTGGGCCTTTCGGCAAGAGGCTACGACAGAATTCTAAAGCTGTCAAGAACAATTGCCGACCTTGAAGGCAGTGAAATTATCAGAAAAGAGCACGTCGCAAGAGCCGTTCAGCTACGCAGTCTTGATAGAAAATACTGGCAAAACTGAAGTTGTAAACAAGAGGTAAATTCGCTTATCAAAAACAGAGTAAAAATCACGTAAACAAGCGGTTTTGCGAAAAATGTATAAAATAAAAAAATTAATATTTTAATTACAGAAAAAAGACTTGATTTTATAATTATTCGCCCGACCTGCAGAAAAATTACTTTACATAATAATTGTGGAAAACTCGAAAATACTCGCCTTGTTATTGTGGAAAACTCGGTGGATAATGTGTAAAACTTATGTCAAAAACCTTGATTTAGATTGATTTTAATAAGTTTTCCACTATGTGCGCCTTGTTTTGACAAATTTCGTTTTCGCCTTTGAAATAAAATATTATGTAAATCAAATTATACTGGCGCCGTATGTATAAATATGCATATACAGTGAATAATATACAAATTTTCAATATACAAAAAGGAGCGTACAAAAAATGCTTACAGATGCACAAATTGCACAGAGCACACCTATGGAACCTATAACAAAGGTGGCTGAGTCCATAGGACTTGACAGTGAAAAATTAGACCTTTACGGAAAGTATAAGGCAAAGCTTTCAGGCGAGCTTCTTTCCGAAATCGAAAAGAGCAACAAAAAGGGTAAGCTTATCCTTGTTACCGCCATCAATCCCACACCTGCAGGCGAAGGTAAGACAACAATGTCTATTGCTATCGGTCAGGCGCTTGCAAAAATCGGCAAGAAGGGTATCCTTGCTCTGCGTGAGCCCTCCCTCGGACCTGTATTCGGTATCAAGGGCGGTGCAGCAGGTGGCGGATACTCTCAGGTGCTTCCTATGGAAGACATCAACCTGCACTTCACAGGTGACTTCCACGCAATTACAACCTGTAACAATCTTCTTTCCGCTATGATTGACAACTCTCTCCAGCAGGGCAATCCTTTGGGACTTGACCCCAAGAGAATTTCCTTCAAAAGAGTTCTTGATATGAACGACAGAGCCTTAAGAAAGGTAGTTATCGGATGTGGCGCAAAGGCTGACGGCGTTATGCGTGAGGAAGGCTTCAACATCACTGCAGCTTCCGAAATTATGGCTGTTCTCTGCCTTGCTGAAAGCAACGAAAATTTAAAGGAAATGTTGGGCAACATCCTTGTAGGCTACACCTATGACGGCAGAGCAGTATTTGCAAGAGAGCTCGGTGCAGTTGGCGCTATGGCAACCGTTCTTAAGGATGCTATGAAGCCTAACCTTGTTCAGACAATTGAGCATACACCCTGTCTTGTACACGGCGGTCCTTTCGCAAACATTGCACACGGCTGTAACTCTGTAATTGCTACAAAGGCAGCACTTGGCCTTGCAGATTACGTTGTAACCGAAGCAGGCTTCGGTGCAGACCTTGGTGCTGAAAAGTTCCTTGATATCAAGTGCCAGAAGGCAGGTCTTTCTCCTGATGCTATCGTGCTTGTTGCAACAGCAAGAGCACTTAAGTACAACGGCGGCGTTGCTAAGGATGACCTTAAGAACCCAAATGTTGAAGCTCTTAAGAAGGGCGCGTGCAACCTTGAAGCACATATTGATAACCTTAAGAAGTATAATGTACCTCTTGTTGTATGTATCAACCACTTCTATGCAGATACTGACGAGGAAGTTGCTGCAATCAAGGAAGTGGCTGAAAACAAGGGCGTTAAGGCAATTGTATGTAAGGGCTTTGCAGAAGGCTCAAAGGGAGCAGTAGAGCTTGCCGAAGAAGTAGTTAAGCTTGCAGACAGCGGTAAAGCAAACTTCACACCTCTTTACAACTTTGATATGCCCATCAAGGAAAAGATGGAAAAGGTAGCTAAGGAGATCTACGGTGCAAAGGCTGTTAACTTTGATGCAGCGGCACTTAAGACAATTAAGGAAGCTGAAGAACTTGGCTTTGGAAGCTATCCTGTATGTATGGCTAAGACACAGTACTCACTTTCCGACGATATGAAGGCTCTTGGCAGACCAAAGGACTTTACACTTAACGTAAGAGAAGTAAGAATCAGCTCAGGTGCCGGATTTATCGTAGCACTTACAGGTACAATTATGACAATGCCTGGTCTTCCCAAAAAGCCTGCTGCAGAGTCTATTGACATTGATAACGACGGTGTAATCACAGGCCTGTTCTAATAAGAGAATGAGTGAATTTTACAAGGAATATATATCAGAATGTGAAGAGGATACTGAAAGAATAGGCGCGGAATTTGCACTTCTTTTGAAAAAAGGTGATTTTGTTGCCTTCTTCGGAAACTTGGGAAGTGGCAAGACGGCTTTTGTAAGAGGCGTGGCTTCTGTGCTTTGCGAGGGAGCGCACGTTTCAAGTCCAACCTATGCTATTGTCAACGAGTATCTTGGTGACATTGACGTGTTCCATTTTGATATGTACAGAATCACCGATGACGATTCGCTTTATTCTGTAGGCTTTTACGACTACTTTGACAGAAACGGCGTGATTTTCACCGAGTGGAGCGAAAATATTGAGTTTGCACTACCTGAGGAAAGATACAACGTAACCTTTGAAAAAACAGGCGATACGGGAAGAATTATTACGGTGGAGAAAAAACAGTAAAAACAAGGGCTGTAGCAAAATTCGTGTTTTGCACAGCCCAAAAGACTATTTCTTACAGGCAAGATTGATGCACTTGCAAAGTTTATTGAAATATGCCACCGCTACAATCCTGAGGAATCAAGAATTTATTTTCAGGGCGAAATCGTGGGTGTCGGACTTCTTTTGCGGAATCATTATAACGGCAAGGAAGAAAACAATACACTTCTTCCTGAGCTTGTGAAAAAGTATGGTATGCCTCAAAAGTTGCACAGACAGGCGTAAATCAGACAGAGGAAAGCTTTGAAAATCTGTGTAAGTTGCTTATTGACAGCAGCGCAACAAATGAAAAAATCCCGAAGAGTGTAAACAGCTTCGGGAAAGTATGAAGTATCTGTTGATGCTCGGTGAGGAATTATAAAAGGCAGATTCTGTCGTATTTCTGCTTCCAGTCCGATGGCAGAATGTTAAATGCGTAAACGTCGGTTTTGCTGCTTTTTATCAGCTTTTCTACGGAAACGCCAAGAGACGTACCTTCCTTTGAAGGCAGTATCTTTTTAAGTGTATACAGCCTTGAAAACAGGTCGGTGCGTGACTCAAGAAGACTGTCCTCGCCAAATTCCGGGAGAATTACGTTTGAGGTTTTGCCGATAAGAATGTTGTGATGGGCGCAGGAATTGCGAAGGTTTCTGACGGCATCAAGCCAGGTGTCAAGCTGCTTTGTGGTTTCCTTGCCGTAATTTTTACGGCTGTATCCGTAGCGCAGTACGTCCTTTCGCAAATCGCCTCTCAGGTAAGAGTACATTTTGCAAACCGAGCCGAAATCAAGATAAGAAAATAACACGTCCGCCGGCAGTCTGTCGGTGGATTTTTTTTCGTCGGGACGCAGGTGGTGTATTTCGGGATACTTGCTGACATCGGTGCGCACTTTTTGTTCTTCATCAAGTATTCCGTCAAGATAGTATTCAAAGGAAGTGACGTTTTTGTGCTTTGTCATCTTGTCGCCTACGCCCTTGGTGGGCGTATAACTGTCAGGGCAGGCGTAAAACAGACTGTTCTGTGCTCTTTGTGTGCAGGCACTTGAAAGGGTGGCTTTAAAGCTTATCTCCGCTTTTTTGCAAAAGACAAACAAAAGAAGCCTTAGCTTTTCATCAAAGTCGTAAATAGCGTATAACATATCCTCCGAGGGCTTTGATTTGAGAATGTGACTTTTTGAAGCAAGGAACTTCGCATAAAGGCGCAGACGGTAAAAGCCGACATATTTCAGCCGGTTGTAAAGACGGGTGTCTGTTTTTGCCGTGACATATCTTTTTAAAATGTTGATTTTTTCCTGTTCCGACGGCGGAACTCTTTTACAGTTTCTCACGTTGTACCTCTTTAATAAAAAAAGAATGGTTTCCCATTCTCAATCCCGCAAATGGGATATTTGGTTACAGGCATTACCCTTGCCTCCCAACGGTTGTATATATTATATCACAAAAGTATCTCCTTGTCAATATCTCAAAGTACGAAGGCATATTTTTCACAAAAAGGCTTAAACTAAGAAAAAACTTTAAGAAAAGGCGGATACTATGTTAAAAAATCAAAACAACGAAGAAAAAAATGAAAAAGATGATTGCCATGATACAGCGGTCCCCGAAAAAGCAGACGATATAAAGGCTCTGGGATGTGTGACAACAAAGGAAAACGGCATTAAAATCCACACCCTTGTTATAGCGGGACAGATAGAAGGGCACTACGAGCTTCCAAGCTCTGCCAAAAGCACAAAGTACGAGCACGTAATACCTCTGCTTGTGGAGGTGGAGGAAACGCCGGATATTGATGGGCTTTTAATTGTACTCAACACCGTCGGCGGCGACGTTGAGGCAGGACTTGCTCTTGCAGAGCTTGTTTCGGGTATGACAAAGCCAACGGTGTCTCTTGTTCTTGGAGGCGGTCATTCAATAGGAGTTCCTCTTGCCGTGTCGGCGAAAAAATCCTTTATTGTGCCCTCGGCGACGATGACAATACACCCCGTAAGAACAAGCGGTACCGTAATCGGCGTGCCGCAGGCGTTTACCTATCTTAAGAGGATGCAGGAAAGAATTTCAGATTTTATTGTAAAAAACTCGTCTATTTCACAACAACGGCTGTGTAAGCTTATGCTTGAAACAGACGAGCTTGCTGCAGATATCGGCACCGTCATAGACGGAATAACTGCGGTAAACGAGGGGCTTATTGACAGAGTGGGCGGTCTTGGCGAGGCTTTGTCGGCATTAAAGGAAATGATAAATGACGGCACAAGCTGTCAAAGGAACAATTAAAACCACTCCATTACGCACAACGGGCATATGTCGGGATGAGAGTTGCCTCTGACGCTATATCCGCATACGGGACAGCGGTGAAGTGTTTCGGGGTCGTCGTAAAAAATCGCATCTCCGTTAAGCTCCGAGGCTCTTTTTGAAAGCAAGCCGGCGCTGTCTTTGCCGGCAAGGGCGGCCATTCTGAATTTTTCGGCTATTTCGTGAAAGCCTTCTTCGTCTGCAACCTCTGCCATTTCTTCGTACATTTCACCAAGGTGAGAGCCTTTGCTGTCGGACAGGCGTAAAAGATTGTCAGCGGTATCGGCGGTTTCGTCAAGATAGCCAAGCCACAGCTCGCCTAACTGAGAGCCGTTTTCAAACATTTCGTCAAGCATTCTTCTTGTGGACAAATCCTTTTCGCTTGCAGCCTGACGGGAATAAATATCCTCACGGACAGCCGATGATGCTTCATGCTCAAAGGCTGTTTTCAGGTTGTGCTCTGTGCGGCTTCCGAAAAGAGCACGGGTTGATGTATTATTGTTATTCATAAAAACGGTTCCTCCAAAAAAAGAATTGAGGAAGCATATGTCCCTCAATTTAGTATATGTGTTTTTGTGTCAGTTGTTAAAGCCTTTCGCACTTTATAAGCCTTGCAAAACTTGTGCTCACGTGCTTCAATGATTCCCATCATATCGGGACGACTACGGGCGTGATAAGATATACGGAGATACTCTTGTACATATCGGTAAGGCTCAAGATAGCCGCCGTTCTCCTTGTACTAATATGCGCCGAAAATAAGCTCTTTATGGATTTTCTAGATAATTTCATAAAGATATGTTCCTATGGGTTGTTTTTAATTATAACACCTTTTTTTGAGATTATAAATGTGATTTTGTCAAAAAACAAAGGGATTTTGTAATTTATGGAAAATTTATATTGCAAAGCACATTTTTGTGTGCTATAATATAATGTAAATTTTTATAAGGATAGGTATATGCTTTGGAAATAGTAGAGCTCGACAGAAAAGAATACGACTATTTTGAACTGAATTATCATTATGAAACAGAGGAGTATTACGAAGTTGTTTCAAAAAGCACTCCCGAAGAAATGGGCGTCAGCTTTGTCCGCAGGAAATTTCCAGAAAAAGTTGTTTACGACAACACCGACACGCTGTTTCAGGAATATTGGAATAACCCCAGAGCCTTCGGCGTAAAGGACGATGACGGCAAAATTATAGCCTATCTGGAATTTGACACCCAAGAGTGGAACAACCGCCTTGTTATGACACAGCTTCTTGTAAAGCAGGAGTGCCGCGGAAAAGGCGTTGGCAGGATGCTTGTTAATTTTGTCAGGGATTTTGCCCTTCGTGAGGATTACAGAATAATCACTCTCGAAACGCAGAATACCAATATTCCCGCCATAGACTTTTATTTCAAAATGGGCTTTCGCTTTTGCGGCAGTAACATCTTCTTTTATTCCAATGACGACATAGGAGAAAACGAGGTAATGCTTGAAATGGCAATTACCCTTTAATTTGTAACATAACGAAAGGATATAGATAAAAATGGAAAACAAACTTTTAAAGCTTTCACAGCTTATTTTCCCCGAGCTCACCGATGATGATACTATCGAGTCCCTTGAAGCTCTCTTTCCCGAAAGAGGTCTTAAGGAGGGCGCAAAGGTAACAAGAATTGCACCCAGCCCTACAGGTTCTATGCACATAGGTAACCTTTACGGTGCGCTTGCAGACGAAAGAATTGCGCACACTGCTACCGACGACGGTGTATTCTATCTCAGAATTGAAGACACCGACGACAAAAGAGAGGTTGCCGGTGCAGTTGAAAAAATCATAAAGTACCTTGGAGCATTTGGCATTGAATTTGACGAGGGAGCTTCTGCCGAAGGAGATGTCGGCACATACGGTCCCTACAGACAAAGACAGAGAGCAAAGTATTATCATATAGTTGCAAGAAAGCTTCTTCTTGACGGCAGAGCATACCCCTGCTTCTGTACAGAGGACGACTTAAAGTCTGCTCACGAAGCACAGGAAGCCGCAAAGGAAAACTTCGGCTACTACGGCAAATGGGCAAAGCACAGAGATATGGATATTGACAAGGCTATTGCGAAAATCGAGGCAGGAGAAAGCTTTGTTTTAAGATTCAAGAGTTTGGGCGACCCCTCAAAGAAGGTAGAATTCAAGGATCAGATAAAGGGTAAGCTTTCCTTCCCTGAAAACGACCAGGATTTTGTTCTTTTAAAGAGCGATGGAATTCCCACATATCACTTTGCACACGTTGTTGACGACCACTTTATGAGAACGACGGACGTGGTACGTGGCGAGGAATGGCTGTCAACACTTCCCTGGCACGTTGAGCTCTGGCGTGCCTGCGGCTTCAAGATGCCCAGATTCTGCCACACCGCACAGGTTATGAAGCTTGACGAGGAAACGGGTACAAAGAGAAAGATGAGCAAGCGTAAGGACCCTGAATGTACTCTCGGCTTCTACTTTGAAAAGGGTTATCCCGCAAAGAGCGTTATTGAATACCTTATGACACTTCTCAACTCTAATTTTGAGCAGTGGAGAAGCGCAAACAAGGAAGCTTCTTATAAAGAATTTCCCTTCAAGGCTTCCAATATGGGTAACTCTGGAGCTATGTTCGACCTTGCAAAGTTCAATGATGTATCAAAGAACATAATAGCAAATATGACAGCCGATGAGGTTTATGAAGGTGTTACGGAGTGGGCAAGAGAAAACGACGAGGAGTTTTACGAAATGCTCACAGGCAATGAAGGCTATGCAAAGGAATATTTCTCTATAGGCAGAGGAGGCAAAAAGCCCAGGAAGGACTTTGCTTGCTGGAGCGAGGTAAAGAGCTTTGTTTCCTACTACTATGACAACCTCTTTACAATTGAGGAAGCCTTCCCCGAAAATGTAAGCAAGGAAGAAAGATGTGGCTTGCTCTCTGACTACGCGTCCCTTTATGACGAAAACGACGACAACAACGGCTGGTTTGAAAAGATAAAGACGCTTTCCGACAAGTACGGCTATGCATCAGATATGAAGGCTTATAAGGAAAACCCTGATGCCTTCAAGGGAAGCATTACCGACGTCAGCAACGTAATAAGAGTTGCTGTAACGGGAAGAAACAACTCACCTGATCTTTGCTCCCTTATGAAGGTTATGGGCAAGGACAGGGTAATTGCAAGAATCAAGAGTGCAGCGACACTTTAACGGAGGAAAAAACAAATGACTAATGAAGTTGTAAGCACAAACTTTATACACAAGATTATAGATGAAGACATCGAAAACGGTCTGTCGGCACGTATTCACACCCGTTTTCCTCCCGAGCCTAACGGATATCCGCATATCGGACACTTGAAGGCTATCTGGATTAACTATTCAACGGCGCAGAAGTATGGCGGTCTTTTCAACCTGCGTTTTGATGACACTAACCCTTCCAAGGAAGGCGATGAGTTTGTTGAAGCATTTATAAATGACCTTAAGTGGCTGGGTATTACTCCCGATAATATCTGCTTCGGCTCTGACTATTTTGATAAGTGCTACGAATTTGCAGTAAAGCTTATCAAGGACGGCAAGGCGTTTGTGTGCGACCTTACAAAGGAAGAGATTGACGAATACCGCGGCACTCTCAAGACGGCAGGTAAAAACAGCCCCTACAGAGACAGAAGCGTTGAAGAAAACCTTGACCTTTTTGAACGTATGAAGAACGGCGAATTTGCCGACGGAACCAAGACCTTACGTGCAAAGATTGATATGTCAAGCCCCAATATGAATATGCGTGACCCCGTAATTTACAGAATTTTGCGTGCTCACCATCACAGAACAGGCGACAAGTGGTGCATTTATCCTCTTTATGACTATGCACATCCCATTCAGGACGCACTTGAAGGCATTACACACTCACTTTGCGACGTTGAATTTGAGAACCACCGTCCTCTTTACGAGTGGGTTATAAACAATATTGGCTTTGAATGTCCTCCCAAACAGAGAGAGTTTGCAAAGCTCAATATTACACACACAAAGATAGGCAAGCGTTACTCCAAGGCACTTATCGAAAACGGCATTGCAGACGGCTGGGACGACCCCAGACTTCCTACACTTCGCGCACTGAGAAGAAGAGGCTATTCTCCTGAAGCTCTTTTCAACTTTGTACAGCTTTCGGGTATTTCAAAGGCAATGAGTCTTTGCGATTACGGACTTTTGGAGCATTGTATGAGAGAGGAATTAAACCTTAAGGCACAGAGACGTATGGCGGTTCTTGACCCGATAGAAGTTGAAATCACAAACTTCAGCGATGACGAAGTGGTATACTTTGACGTAGCAAACAATCCTGCTTCCGAAGAAGATGCAGGCACACGTAAGGTTGCGTTTACAAAGCATCTTTATATTGAAAGAGAACACTTCTCTGACAATCCTCCGCCTAAGTATCAGAGAATGACACTTGATAAGGAAGTGCGCTTTATGAGTGCATATGTTGTAAAGTGCAACGAGGTTGTCTATAACGAAGACGGCTCTGTTAAAAAGCTGCTTTGCACCGTTGACCGTGAAACGGCAGGCTGCAATCCCCCCGACGGCAGAAAAATTAAGGGCACAATCCATTGGGTAAGTAAGGAAAATGCAATTGATGCCGAGGTAAGGCTCTATGACAGTCTCTTTACCTGCGAGGATACGGTTGTTATCAATATGGACAACTACAAAGACTATGTAAATCCCGATTCGGTAAAGATTATGAAGAACGCAAAGCTTGAAAAGGCACTTTCCGAGGCGGACTGTCTTGATAAGTTCCAGTTTGTAAGAAACGGTTATTTCTGCTGCGATGTTCACGATAAAAATGTATTTAACAGAATTGTAACCTTAAAGGACAGCTTTGCAAAGCTGCAGAAAAAGGACTGAAATAAAAAAGCACCCTAGGTGCAAGGATAGCAAAACGTCTGCCAGACAACGGCAGACGTTTCTATTTTGGTTATTTATTTTCACTTTCAAGCCTGTCAATAAATTCCTTTATTTTGGCAACACTCTGAGTACTGATATGATGCTCAATTTTACAGCTGTCACTATAAGCTGTTTCCTCATCTACGCCAAGTGCCATAAGAGCTTTTGCAATGACGTTGTGTCTTTCCAGTACGTGTTCTGCAACACCTGCGCCTTTTTCCGTAAGAATGAGACATCCGTCCCCGTCAACGGTGATGTAGCCGTTTTCTCTGAGCTGCTTCATTGCAATGGAAACGCTGGGCTTTGTAAAACCGAGCTCATTTGCCACGTCGATGCTTCTGACAGAACCGTTTTTGTTTTTCAGCACAAGAATGGTTTCAAGATAGTTTTCGGCGGATTCAAGTATTTTCATTGTTAAAGCACCTCTTTTCTTTTAGGTTTCCAACAGTATAACAGATTATTTGCCTTTTGTCAAATGCTTTAAGGTAAACATTTTGCGACAGTGCTGTTTTTTACACAAATTATCACTTTACAAACGGCAAAAAATGTGTTATCATAAAGGGTAATATAAAGGCGCAGTAGGTGATTTGAATGAATGAAAAATTAAAAGCAATGAAATATATGAAAAAGGTAACCAAGCCTTCACGTTATACGGGCGGAGAGCTTAACGAGGTTATCAAGGACAGGGACGCAGTAGATGCACGCTTTGCTTTCTGTTTCCCCGATACATACGAAATAGGTATGTCAAACTTAGGTATAAAAATTCTCTATGACTGCCTCAATAAAGAAGATAATATATGGTGCGAAAGATGCTTTGCGCCCTGGCCTGACATGGGAGAGCTTCTGAAAGAAAAAAACATTCCTCTTTATGCTCTTGAAAGCGGTGATGCCCTTGGTGAATTTGACTTCGTTGGCTTTACCCTTCAGTATGAGCTGTCCTATTCCAACGTGCTGTATATGCTTGACCTTGCAGGTATACCGCTGTACTCCAAGGACAGAGACGACAGCTGTCCCATTATCATAGGCGGAGGTCCCTGCTCATATAACCCTGAGCCTGTTGCTGACTTTTTTGATATTTTCAGCATAGGCGAAGGAGAATTCAGCCTTGTTGAAACAGTAAAGCTGTATATTGAATATAAGAAAACCCACGAAAAGTTTGACAGAAAAGAATTCTTGCGCCTTGCTTCACATATAAAGGGCAACTATGTGCCGTCGCTTTATGATGTAAAGTACGAAGCACGTGACGGAGCTGTCAGCAGTATCACCCCTGTTTTCGAGGATGTTCCCCATATTGTACAAAAAAACTGTGTAGTGGATTTTGACAACGCTCCTTTCCCCCAAAAAGTTCCCGTGCCCTTTACTGAAACGGTACATGACAGAATTATGCTTGAATGTGCAAGGGGTTGTATGAGAGGCTGCCGCTTCTGTCAGGCAGGTATTATTTACCGTCCCTACAGAGCAAAGAGCTACAAAACTCTTGACAGAGAAGCAAAGAGCCAGTATAAATCATCGGGCTATGAGGAAATGTCGCTGTCATCTCTTTCGATAAGCGATTACCCCTGCCTTATGGAGCTTGTTGATGCGCTTAAGGAATGGACGGATAAGGAAAAGGTGTCGCTGTCACTTCCGTCAATGAGAATTGACTCCTTTGAAGCTGAAATTATGAAAAAGGTGCAGGGCGTAAGAAAAACAGGTCTTACTTTTGCTCCTGAAGCAGGCACACAGCGTCTGCGTGACGTTATAAATAAAAATCTCACCGAGGACGAAATTTTAACGGGCTGTCGCAATGCTTTTTCCACCGGCAGAACAAGCGTAAAGCTGTACTTTATGAACGGTCTTCCCACCGAGCGTGACGAGGATATCGAGGGTATTGCAAACCTCGGTCAGCAGATTGTTGATGCTTACTATCAGAATCCTGATAAGCCTAAAGGGCGTCCTGTTGAGGTGACAATTTCCGTTGCCTGTTTTGTGCCTAAGGCACATACACCCTTTCAATGGTGGGGACAGGATAGCCTTGAAGAGCTTGTAAGAAAGCAAAAGCTTCTCGGCAAGAGTATAAGCTCGGGCAAAATCCGTTACAATTGGCACGAAGCTAAGGTTTCACGTATTGAGGCGGTGTTTGCAAGAGGCGACAGACGGCTTTCAAAGGCACTTGAAATTGCATATAAAAAAGGACAGAAGTTTGACGGCTGGGATGAGTATTTTTCCTATGACCGCTGGATAGATTCCATAAACGAGGCAGGACTTGATGCCGACTTTTATGCGTGCAGAAAGTATGAGTTTGACGACGTTTTGCCGTGGCAGCATATTGACTGTGGTGTAACGGGCAAATTCCTTATAGACGAAGCAAAGAAGGCAATACAAGAGGTTACAACTCCCGACTGTCTTACAAAGTGCTCGGGCTGCGGAGCTGCAAAATTCGGCTCAAGCCTTTGCACAAAACGCTGTATAAATCCCAAAGCATCTGACAAGGAGGAAGCATAAATGGTTACCTACAGAATACGCTTTGCAAAAAGAGGCGCACTTGTTTTTGTTTCTCACCTTGATTTTGCACATTCCTTTACACGGGCACTTAAAAGAGCAGAAATTCATCTTAAATACTCTGAGGGCTTTAACCCACACCCAAAGCTTGTTTTTGCACTTCCTCTGTCTGTTGGTATGGTGGGCGAAAATGAGTATTGCGACATTACAATAATTGACGATTTAACAGCGGAGGAAGTAAAGAGCCGCCTTGAAAATGCACTTACACGTGATATTGAAATCAAAAAGGTGTACGAGCCTCAGATAAAAATAGGCAAGGTTACAAGCGCAAAGTATGAGCTTGTTTTTGATGACCTTGCGCCTTCGGCAGAACAGATTAAGACGGCACTTCTCAATCCTCCCTCAATATCAAAAACAACCAAAAGCGGCAACACAAAAATACTTGATATCAAAAGCCTCATATATGATTTTGATGCAGAAGAGGCTGACGGCAAAAAGACAATATACTTAACACTTGCCGCAAGCGGAGAAAATTACTTGAACCCCGACCTTGTCCTTGCAAGTCTGCGTGAAGCGGGACTTGACATAAGCGAGGACTACGAAATTACAAGAACACATATTTTATTTGCCGATAAATAAACGGCAGAAGGAATACATATGGAATATTTTGCAGGAAGCATAGATACGGCAGTAGTGGGCGCAGGCCACGCAGGAATTGAAGCGGCACTTGCCTCGGCACGTCTCGGATGCAAAACGGTACTGTTTACAATAAATCTTGATGCAGTTGGCAATATGCCCTGTAACCCGTCAATCGGCGGAAGCGGAAAAGGACACCTTGTGTGCGAGCTTGATGCACTGGGCGGCGAAATGGGCAAGGTTGCCGACAAGGTGTGTATGCAGTCACGTCTTTTAAACCGTGGCAAAGGCCCTGCGGTGCATTCACTAAGAATGCAGGCAGACAGGTCGATGTACAAGATTCTGATGAAAAAAGCAATAGAAGAAACGGATAATCTCACCCTCAGACAGGCTGAGATTGTGGATTTGCGCCGTGATGACGATGGCTCATGGCTTTGCGTTACAAAGTACGGAGCTGTCTGGAAGGCAAGAACGGTAATTTTGTCAACGGGAACGTATCTTGAAGGCAGAATTATTGTAGGTGATGTGAGCTTTGAGGGAGGCCCCGACGGGATGTTCCCCGCAAAAGGTCTTACAGACTCTCTGAAGGCGCTGGGAGTTCCGATGATGCGTTTTAAGACGGGTACGCCTGTGAGAATTCACGCAGATTCCATAGATTACACAAACCTTGAACGTCAGGACTCCGACGAAGCCCCTGAGCATTTTTCAAGCGAAACCGAGAATTTTCTTGAAAACCTTAATACGCTTCCCTGTTACGTGTGCTACACCAACGAGAAAACCCACGAAATTATACGCAACAACATTCACCGTTCCCCTCTTTATTCAGGCAAAATTCAGGGCGTAGGTCCGAGATACTGTCCGAGTATTGAGGATAAGGTAATGCGCTTTGCCGACAAAACAAGACATCAGCTGTTTATTGAGCCTTTGGGCTTTGATACAAAGGAAATGTATCTTCAGGGTTTTTCGTCGTCGCTTCCCGAGGATGTTCAGCTTGAAATGCTTCACTCTATTGAGGGACTTGAAAACGCTGTTGTTATGCGTATAGGCTATGCCATAGAATATGACTGCTGTGACCCTCTTGCGCTTAAGGCGAGTCTTGAATTCAAAGATTTTCCTGGGCTTTTTGGCGCAGGACAGTTCAATGGTACAAGCGGTTATGAGGAGGCGGCGGTACAGGGACTTGTTGCAGGGGTAAATGCGGCGAGATATATTAAGGGACAGGAGCCTTTTACTTTGTCAAGAGACTCCTCATATATCGGAACGCTTATCGACGACCTTACAACCAAGGGCACAAACGAGCCTTACAGAATAATGACCAGCCGTTCGGAGTACAGACTTCTTCTGAGGCAGGATAATGCTGACAGACGTCTTACTCCCATTGGCTATGAGCTTGGACTTATTAGCGAGGAAAGATATTCAAAATTCCTTGCCAAAAAGAAGCAGATAGAAGATGAGGTAGAAAGAATTAACTCAGTTCATGTAGGTCCGTCCGAGACCTTGCTTCGAATACTGAAAGAGAGAGAATCTACACCCATATCCAACGGCATAAGCCTTGCAGAGCTGCTTCGCAGACCCGAGCTTGACTATGATTGCCTTGCGCCTGTTGACAAAACACGCCCAGAGGGACTTTGCACAAAGGTGAAGGAAGCTGTTGAGATTGAAGTTAAGTACGACGGCTACATCAAAAGACAGCTTCGCGATGCTAAGCGTTTTGAAAAGCTTGAAAGCAAGAAAATTCCTGCCGACACCGACTATTTTGCAATTACGGGCATACGTGCCGAGACCAAGCAGAAGCTATCAAAAATCAAGCCTACAAGCATCGGTCAGGCATCAAGAATATCGGGTGTCAGTCCGTCAGATATTCAGGTGCTTATGATATATTTTGGAATAAACTGAGGCGATTGCTTTGATGTCATTTTCACAAAGTGGCAATGAAAAGCAGGCACAATCTGCTGCGGTATAAATGATTAAAAATACAGGGACGGCGTAGCCGTCCCTGTTAGCTTGTCGCAAAACCATTATAAAAATTTAGGTCAAGCCTTTTTAAAGGCTTGCAGTTTCCAAAGACAGCGTCTTTGCTGGCCGTGCGCAGACGGCGAAACACCTTATGCTTCACAAAGCGCAGGAAAGGTGAATTTGTCGTCCTTCAAAGGACGGCAAAGAGGAAAACCCTCGCCGGGGGTTTTCATAAAATGTGAGATAAAACATACTTTTTCAACAGACTAACAGGGACGGTGCAGCCGTCCCTGTATGAATTATAAAGATACAATCAATCAAACCGTGCTATTATCAGAGGTAGTGTAGAAGGCTCTTTCGCACAAAGCGTAAATGCAGATTCGAACTCCTTTGTACCCTCTTCAAGCTTGTGACTGTCGCTTGAATAAAGGTGAGCAAGGACGTCGCCGCATTTTACAAAATCTCCCGTTTTTCTTTCAAGCACAATTCCTGCCGACATATCAATAATGTCGTCTTTTGTTTTTCTTCCTGCCCCCAAAAGGCAGCAGGCGTGACCGATTTTTTCGGCATTCATACTGTAAATGTAACCGTCCTCTTTGGCGGTTATTTCTTTGTGTAAAGGCGCTTTTACAAACAAATCGGTGTTGTCGGCATAGCGCACATCTCCGCCCTGTGTGGCTATCCATTCCTTGAATTTTTCGTATGCCTTACCGCTTGAAACAGCTTCTTTGCACAGCTGCTTTGCTTTATCGGCAGACACTCCTTTTAACGATGCCACAAGTCCCGCCGAAAGACACAGAGCAATTTCAAGTATGTCGCCGCATATTTCTCCCTTAAGCACCTTTATTGCCTCAATAACCTCAAGGCTGTTTCCTATTGCAAACCCCAGCGGCACATCCATATTGGTAACAAGTGCCGAAACATTTCTGCCGTTTCTCTTGCCTATTTCAACCATACCCTTTGCAAGCAAGGAGGCATCCTCCACGGTTTTCATAAAAGCACCGCTTCCACATTTTACGTCAAGCATAATATTTTTTGAACCTGCCGCAAGCTTTTTGCTCATAATGCTTGAAACAATAAGCGGAATTGAGTCAACCGTTGCCGTAACATCACGAAGGGCATACAGCTTTTTGTCGCAGGGGGCAAGATTTCCGCTTTGTCCCACAACGCAAAGTCCTGTCTTTGCTGCAGTTTCCAAAAATTCCGATGGCGACAGCTCTGTTCTGTAGCCGGGAATAGCTTCAAGCTTGTCAACGGTACCGCCCGTGTGACCGAGACCGCGACCTGACATTTTTGCCACAATTCCGCCCAAGGAAGCTACAATGGGAGCAACAATAAGAGTTGTTTTATCGCCCACACCTCCGCTTGAATGTTTGTCGCAGGAAAGAGAGCCAAAGCACGATAAATCCACCGTATCACCCGACAGTGCCATATGCTTTGTCAGAAGTGCTGTTTCGCTGTCCGTCATACCAACAAACATAATTGCCATTGCAAGAGCCGATGCCTGATAATCGGGAATGTCACCCTTTGTGTAGCCGCCAACGAAAAATTCTATCTCGTTTTCGCCCAGCTCATATCCTAAGCGTTTTTTGTGGATTATTGAATACATATCCATATTAAAATCTCCTTTTTACAGCTTAAAGCTGTGCGGTAAAAGCTGTTCAAGAGTAAATTCGCAAATGTCTGACTTGGTTACAAGATATACTTTTAAATCAGGTGAGCAGAATTCTGACAAAACCTGCCTGCATACACCGCAGGGAGTCGTGGGCTTATCTGTAAGAACACCGTCCTTGCCGCCGCATACGGCTATAGCGCAAAAGCTTGTTTTTCCTTCACTTACCGCCTTTACAACTGCACAGCGTTCTGCGCAGATTGTGGGAGAAAAGGAGCTGTTTTCTATGTTACAGCCTGTGTATATACTGCCGTCATCGCATAAAAGCGCGGCTCCTACATTAAAGCCCGAATAAGGACTGTAGGCTTTTTCCATAGCAGCAATTGCCGCATTTTTCAGTTTTTCCTTCATTGTAAGCTCCTTTTGCATTTATCTTGAAATTTCATCAAGAAAGCTTTTTCCGCATACATCTGTGCTTATACCAAGGTATTGGCAAGCCGTAACTCCCACGCCACCAAAGCCGTCAAGAGTTCCTAAGTTTACGCCCTGCCTGAAATTTTTGCCAACACATATTATCGGGATATACTCTCTTGTGTGGTCTGTGGTACAAAATCCGGGGTCGCAGCCGTGGTCGGAGGTGATGATAAGAAGGTCGTCGTTACGTAGCTTTTTCAGCACATCCGACAGCTGTCTGTCAAATTCATTTAGTGCAAGAGCATACCCTTTTGCATCGTTTCTGTGTCCGTAAAGGCTGTCAAAATCCACAAGATTTATAAAGCACAGTCCTTCAAAATCCATATCAAGAGCTTCAAAGAATCTGTCCATACATTGCTTGTTTCCGTGGGAATCAAGATGGTTTGTTATTCCGCTACCTGCGAAAATGTCATTGATTTTGCCCACCGAAATAACCGAAAGACCGCTGTCGGCAATGTCATTGAGAATAGTTCTTGAATGGGGCTCGACGCAGAAATCACGGCGGTTGAGCGTGCGTGTGAAATTGCCTTTTGTTCCAATAAACGGACGAGCGATTATTCTGCCTATGTCGGGGATGATTTTTCTTGCCTCAAGGCAGTATTCGTACAGCTTTTCCACGGGCACTATGTCCTCGTGCGCCGCAATCTGAAAAACGCTGTCGGCACTGGTGTATACAATAAGGTCGCCTGTTTCAAGATGCTGCTGCCCGAAATCCTTTATGGCCTCTGTTCCTGAATAAGAGGCATTGCAAAGAACGCCTCTGCACACCTTTTTTGAAAATTTTTCTATAATATCCTTGGCAAAGCCCTGCGGGTATGTGGCAAAAGCTGTTTTTGTTATGAGTCCTGCAAGCTCCCAGTGACCTGTTACGGTGTCCTTGCCCTTTGATTTTTCAAAGGCTCTTGCATAACAGCCTGAGGGAGTAGGAGTGCTTTTTTCAAAATCCACGCCGTCAATGTTGAAAAGTCCAAGGCTTTTAAGCACAGGAATATCCAGAAGCCCTGTGTCGTAACAGCTTTTGAAGGTGTTAGAGCCCTCGTCACCGAAAAGATGGCTGTCGGGTGCTTCTCCTATGCCGAAGGAATCAAGAACGGCAAGAAATACTCTTTTCATAATTTCTCCTTTTGTTTTACAGCTCTTTTGCCGTTTCCAGAGATAACGTCATCATATGAGTGAAGGTAGTCTGTCTTTCTGCGGCAGAGGTGTTTTCGCCTGTTATAAGATGGTCGGAAACGGTGCATATTGCAAGGGCATTTTTACCCAGCCTCTGTGCTGTAAGATAGAGAGCTGCCGCCTCCATTTCAACGCCCAACGTTCCCATTTTAGCCTGACAGGCGGTGGTGCTGTTGTTGTCGTTGTAGAAAATATCGGTAGAGTAAAGATTGCCTACGTGTACTATGCCTTGGCTTATATAGCCGAGCTTATTAGCATTTTCATACGCTGTCTTTAAAAGAGTAAAGCTTGCCGTGGGACAAAGGTTTCCCAAAGCGCCGTACTGACAGGCAAAATTTGAATCGGTGCAGGCACCCATTCCCAGGATAATATCCTTGATTTTCACATTTTGCGATATTCCTCCTGCCGTACCTACTCTTATAATGTTTTCCACTCCGAAAAAGCTGTACAGCTCGTAAGAATAAATACCTATGGACGGCATACCCATACCGCTTGCCATTACCGAAACAGGCACGCCCTTGTAGGTGCCCGTGTAGCCCTGCACGCCACGCACGTTATTTACAAGACGAATGTCGGAAAGGAAATTTTCAGCCACAAATTTCGACCTTAACGGGTCCCCCGGCATAAGAACGGTTTTTGCAAAATCGCCGACATTTGCATCAATGTGAGGTGTTGCCATCAATAATCACCCTTTGCTTTTTCGTTTTTGAGAATTTTTACAACCTTGCTCGTGCCAAGTCTTTGTGCGCCAAGCTCTATAAACTTCTTTGCATCTTCAAGACTGCTTATTCCGCCTGCCGCCTTAACTTTTACCTTCGGCAAAACGTTTTCGCACATAAGCTTTACGTCTTCAAAGGTAGCTCCACCCGTTGAAAAGCCTGTGCTTGTCTTTATAAAATCTGCGCCCGACTTTGAAACAATATGGCACATCTTTATTTTTTCTTCTTCCGTAAGAAGACAGGTTTCAATAATTACCTTTAACACTTTTTTGCCGCCGTATTGGGCAAAATCGTCACAGGCTTCTCTTACCTTAACGATTTCGTCAAGCACAGCATCGTAGTTTTTTTCTTTGAGAAAACCGACATTTATAACCATATCAATTTCGTCAGCTCCGTCAATTAAGGCAAGCTTTGTTTCAAACGCCTTTGCATCCGCAGTTGCATAACCGTTGGGAAAACCGATAACGGTGCACACCTTGACAGATGAGTTTTCAAGATATTTTGCAGCTTTTTTTACATAGCAGGGCGGAATACATACGCAAGCTGTTTCAAAAGCGACAGCATCGTCGCAAAGAGCGCGTATTTCTTCCCATGTACAGCCTACGGTGAGCAGGGTGTGGTCAACCTTTGACAGTAATTCTTTCATTGTTATACACCTTTACTATAGTATTTTTCTGCGATTTTTACGCTTTCCATTGCGTCCTTTGCATAAAAGTCGGCATTTATCATTTTTGCGTATTCATCGGTAAGTACAGCACCGCCTACCATAATTCTGCTGTCGGGAAGCTTTTCGTGCAAAAGCTTTATTGTTTTTTCCATTGACGGCACCGTGGTTGTCATAAGGGCGGAAAGCCCGATAAGACGGCAGTTTTTCTTTTGTGCTTCTTCAAGCACTTTTTCTTCGTCAACGTCGCGTCCAAGGTCATATACCGTAAAGCCGTAGCTTTCAAGCAGTACCTTTACAATATTTTTGCCTATATCGTGAATATCGCCCTTGACGGTGGCAAGAACAACGCTTTTTGAAGAATCGGAGTCTTTCTTGGGCAGCTTTTCTTTAAGCACGTCAAAAGCACCGCTCGCCGCCTCCGCGCTCATTAACAGCTGAGGAAGAAAAGCTTTTCCGCTTTCAAAGTCGCCGCCGATTTTATTAAGCGCGGGGATGATTTTGCCGTTTATGATTTCCAACGGATTTTCGCCTGCTTCGCAAAGCTTTTTTGCTTCCTTGGAGGCATCATCCTTCATACCGCTTATAATAAGCGAAGTCAGCTCCTTTGAGGAGGCAGACTGAGACGAAGTCAGCTGAGCACCGTCGCCCTCAAAGCCCTGTGCATATTCAATATAACCTTTGCACGCCTCATCAAGTCCTGAAAGAGCAAGAAATGCGTGGTATGCATCTGTCATACCGACGCTGAAGGGGTTCATTATTGCAAGATTGAGACCGTTTTCAAGTGCCATAGTGAAGAAAGCGGAGTTTACCTTTTCACGTACCGGAAGACCGAAGGAAATATTTGAAACACCAAGACTTGTGTAAAGCCCCATCTGTCTTATAAGCTTAATTGCATCAAGGGTCACTCTTGCCGCCCTTGAATCGGAGGAAACGGTAAGAGCAAGTGGGTCAACAATTATGTCCTTTTTATCTATGCCGTATTCGCTTGCGACAGAAACGATTTTTCGTGCAATTGCAGCTCTTTGCTCAGCTGAGTCGGGAATGCCCTTTTCGTCAAGTGTCAGCGCAATAACAGCTCCACCGTACTTTTTAACGAGAGGGAAAATAGTATTCATACTTTCCTTTTTTCCGTTGACGGAGTTGATAAGAGGCTTGCCGTTGTAAATACGCATTGCTTCTTCTAGTACAAAGGGGTCTGACGAGTCAAGCTGTAGGGGTGTATCGGTTACCGACTGTATTTCATACACCGCTTTTTTCATCATAGCTTTTTCGTCAATTTCGGGAAGTCCCACGTTGACGTCAAGAATGTGTACACCCTTTTCGGTCTGACTTATTGCTTCGCTAAGGATGTAGTTCATATCGTCGGTGCGTAAAGCCTCCTTCAGTTTTTTCTTGCCTGTGGGATTTATTCTTTCGCCGATAAGAAGGGGCTTTTGTCCTATTTCAACGGCGTGGGTGTAGGAGGAAACGAGTGTGTGGGATTTAAAAGTAACAGGCGAAAAAGGAATGTCCCCTGCAGCCTCGGTAAGCTTTTTGATATATTTTGGCGTTGTGCCGCAGCAGCCGCCGAGAACAGAAGCTCCTTTTTGTGCAAGAACAGTACAAAGACGGGAAAACTCCTCTTCGTCGGTGTCAAAAACGGTTTTGCCGTCCACAACCTTGGGAAGACCTGCATTGGGCTTTGCAATTATGGGAAGTGAAGAATATTTTGCAAACTCTTCCACTATGGGTATCATTTTGTCAGGACCCAAGGAGCAGTTCATACCTATTGCACTTACGCCGAGACCTTCAAGCATTGCAATCATAGCACTTGGACAAGCACCTGTCATAAGCTTGTATCTTTCGTCATAGACGTTGGTGACAAATATCGGCAAATCACAGTTTTCCTTTGCCGCAATAACTGCTGCCTTTGTTTCAAGGCTGTCGTTCATTGTTTCTATAAGAATAAGGTCAACGCCGTGCTTTACACCTTCTTTAACTGTTGCCGCAAAAAGAGAAACGGCACTTTCAAGGTCAAGGTCTCCCAAGGGCTTTAAAAGATGTCCCGACGGACCTATGTCAAGGGCAATAAAGGCGTCCTTTTTGCCCGATAAATCACGTGCTTTATTTGCGTTTTCCACGGCGCATTTTATAAGAAGGCCGTAGTTTTCGTACTTTTCACGGTTTACGCCGAAGGTGTTTGTGGCAACAATGTTGCTTCCTGCATCAAAGTATGCCTTGTGAAGGGATACCACGGCATCGGGATTTTGGATGTTCCACATTTCGGGAGGCGTGCCTGCAGGCAGCCCCATAGACTGAAGAACGGTGCCTGTACCGCCGTCAAGAAAAATACGTTGTTTTTTAATAAGCTGTAAAAGAGAACTGTTCATTTTAACTTTTTCCTTTCGGAAGAAATTTATTCTTTGATGCCCATAATGGCGGTAATTGATTTCTGAGGAGTCATAAGCAATGAATCGGTAAGGGATATACCGCAAAGCTTTGAGGCGTTTAAGGCTGACAGAACATCCTTCTGCACCTCAAGAGACAGGTCGCCGTATCCGGGAGAAAATCTCGGCTTGCAGCAAAGAGAGCCTTTTATTTTTTTCTCAGCTCTGTCGCATACGCTTTCGGCAACAGCTGAGAAATAGCCGTCGCAAATAAAACGAGCGCTCTGGCTTGTACCCGAAAGCCTTAAAAGGTATCTGTCGGTCTCAAAGCCGAGAGTTACGGCAAAGACAAAAGCCTGATTGCAGCCTGAAAGATTTTTATGTAAATCAAAGCTTTTTACTCTTGTAAAGCCGAGGTCACATTCACCGTCATCGCCTAAAATCACGGGCACACGTATGTATACGCACTTGGCGTTTACCTTTTCGAGAGCCAACGAGGTAATGCCGTCAAATGCCGACAAATCAAAGCCTCTGTCAACAAGCAGACGCCTTGTCAGCTCGCCCTTGTCAACGGAAAGAGCCGACTTGTCAATTGTAAAAACCTCACACGGATAAAGACTCATTTCAGTATCTCCGATAAATTATCCTTGATGCTTTTGGCAACAAAAGGATTGTTCATAGAGTAAACGTGAACTGCGTTTATACCGTTGGCATAAAGGTCGATAATCTGCTCTGTTGCATAGGCAATACCTGCCTGGCGCATAGCAAGAGGATTGTCTCCGTAGCGGTCAACAAGACGGATAAAACGCTGGGGAAGTGCGTTCTGGGAGATGGAGATAATTCTCTTTATCTGTTTGGAGTTGGTGACGGGCATAATACCGGGAATTACGGGCACGTCAATGCCTGCCTTAAGAAGACGGTACATAAAGTTGTAGAGAATATCGTTGTCAAAAAACATCTGGGTGGTAAGAAACTCGCAGCCGCTTTCAACCTTTATTCTGAGGCTTTCAATATCGCTTTTGCCGTCGGCGCTTTCGGGGTGGCTTTCGGGATAGCAGGCGCCTCCTATGCAGAATGAGCCGAAGGCACGTATTTCAGCTGTCAGCTCGCTGGCATAACGGTACTCAGGGTTTTCTATTGTCGTACCCTGAGGAATGTCACCACGAAGGGCAAGAATATTTTCAATTCCTCTTTGTTTTAGGTCTGAAAGGAGAGTATGTATCTGTTCTTTTGTGGAAGATATACAGCTTAAATGAGCAAGAGGCGTAACATTCTGTGAAAGCAGGCTTGAAGCAATGTCGGCAGTATATTTTGACGTGCCGCCGCCTGCGCCGTAGGTGACACTCATATATGAAGGATTAAGCTTTGCAATTTCAAGCGTTGCCGACATAACCGAGTCAAAGTTGTCGCTTGTCTTGGGAGGAAATACCTCAAAGGAAAGACTGGGCTTGTCTGCGGATATAATTTCGATGATTTTCATTTGTACCATCCCTTTCGTCGTAAATTACGATATATACAATTAACCAGTATCAGTTTACCACTTTTTTCTTAAATTTGCAACCGCTTTTCGCAATATACCTGTGTATTTTTTAAACAAAAGCCGTTTTTTGTTTTAACAAACACATAAAGCTCAAAAAACTATAGACAAAGCCGCTTTTTTATGATACAATAGTATCTGTATATTTATGTGATTTTTGGGGATAGGAGGAAAAGTACTTTGGCAAAAAAAACAGGGATGCTTTCAAGCATAAGCTATGTAATGATAATAATGCTGCTGTCAAGAGTGCTTGCTCTTGTAAGTTCGTCAATGTACGTGTCGTTTTTCGGTACAGACAACCTTCACATTAACATTTACTCCTATGCAATAACCATACCTAACACTATTTTCAACTGCTTCGGTACCACTCTTTCCACGGTGGTAATACCCATATACGCTTCTCACCTTGCCAACAAAAACTATGACGGAGCAAAGAAATTCGCCGACAATGTCATCACCGTTGCAAGTGCATTTACCTTTTTGCTTGTCCTTTGCGGTATGGCGCTGTCCTTTGTGCTTCCAAAATTCACTTCCTTTGACAGCGGTGAAAGCTACAGCTTTGCCGTAAAGTCTCTTATGATTCTTATGCCCGTAATGCTGTTTTACGGACTTAACTATATTTTCCAGGGGATGCTTCAGTCGGTGGGCAAGTATGGTATGCCTGCCTTTGTAAGCGCTCCGGGAAGTCTTCTCATAATTTTATACGTGCTGTTTTTTGCAGACAGGTACGGAGTTATGGGACTTGTGGTTGTTACTGCCGCAGGACTGTCCCTTCAGGCATTGCTTCTTATTCCGTCACTTGTAAGGTCGGGCTATAGGTACAGACCGAGGTTTGATCTGAGGGATGACGATATGCGCGCGGCACTTCGTATGACGGTGCCTGTGCTGCTTGGTGCAAGCTCATATCAGATAAACGTGTTTTACAACAACAGTATGGCGGCAGGCTTTGACGGCTTTGTGACGGTTATGACGTATGTCCAGAACCTTGTGGTTTATATGGTGCTTGCCTTTGTGTACTCGGTGACTTCTGTTCTGTACCCCAAGCTTACAAAAGCGGCAGCAACGGGAAACATGGACGAATATAAGAGTACACTGTCGGGAGTGCTTTGCAACGTATGGATGCTTCTCATTCCAATAAGCGCAGGCTTTATTGCGGTAAGACAGGAGCTGCTGCAGCTTATAATCGGCTGGGGCGCAAACGGAGAGGACAGCATAAAAAAAGCGTCGGTTGTAATGCTTCTGTACTCCTTCAGCGTTGTAAGTGTAGGTTCAAAGGAAATTATTGACAGAGCCTTTTATTCCCTGAAGGACACAAAGCTTCCCGCAATAAACGGCTTTATAATAATGGCTTCAAATATAATACTCAGTCTTGTGTTTATGCCCTTTATGGGAGGCTACGGACTGCCGCTGGCATATTCGGTTTCTTCGGTAATCGGGCTTTGCGTATTGCTGTATATGCTTAAAAGAAAAATCGGCACCTTTGCAAAGGGAGCATTTGTGAATTTTGTAAAATGTCTGGCGTCAGCTCTTGTAATGTACCTGCTTGTAACGGTGCTGAGATATGTGTTGCCCGACTCCTTTGGTATTGGACAGGCAGGGGACAGAATGTTAAAGCTTGGGTTGCTGTGCTGCAGCGGAGTTACGGTGTACGGAATATTTACGGTAATACTCAGAGTACCGCAGGTGCTTGAAATTTTATCAAAGCTTAAAAACAAACCTTCAAAAGGAGGCGGACAATGAACGTACTCTATCTTATAAACTACGCAGGAAACGGCGGAAGCGAAAAATATGTGTACAATCTCATAAACGCATATAACGGCAAAAAATGTTCCTGCTTTTTTGCATATAACGAGGGCGGAGAGCTGGCAGAGCAAATGGCAAAGGATAAAATAATAACCTTTAAGGTTGAAATGAATTCTGCCTTTGATATAAGTGCCGCAAAAAGTCTTGCAAGAATCTGCCGTCAGAATAAAATTGATATTGTTCACACCCATTACCCCAGAGAAAACGCCGTTGCAAACCTTGCAAAGCGTTATTGCAAGGGGCTGAAGGTAGTATATACAAACCATTTTCTTACAGAAAGTCCGCTTTTGTGGAAGATAATAAACAAAACTGTTTGCAGAACCACCGATGCAATTATTGCAGTGTGCTCGGCATCAAGGGATTTACTGGTGAAAAACGGTTTTCCAAAAAAGAAAATAAATGTCATTTACAACGGTGCTCCGTCGTCTGAGGATGACAGCACGTCAACCTTGCGAAATGAACTGTCAATAGGCGAGGACGAATTTGTAGTATGCACTCTGTCACGCTTCAGCAGTGAAAAGCGTATGGGCTTTGCGGTGGAAGCGGCGAGAATATTGAAAAGCAAAACACAACGTAAATTCCGCTTTGTGCTTGCAGGTGACGGCGATGAGCTTGAAGCCGTAAAGGAAAAAATAAAGCAGTACGGACTTGAAGATACAGTTTTGTGCCTTGGCTACAGACGGGACGGAGCAAACATTTTAAAGGGAAGCGATGCATATATCAACTGCTCCGAGACAGAGGCACTAAGCTTTGCAATAGTTGAGGCGATGTCCTGGGCAAAGCCCTGTGTTGTGTCGGCTGTGGGCGGAAACACCGAAACTGTAAATGAAGAAACCCAAAGCGGCGTGTGCTGTAATAAAGACAGCGCCGAAGAATTTGCCGATGCCTTTCTTCGTCTTATGGAGAACAAGGCGTTTTATGAAAGCTGTAAAGAGGGTGCTCTTAAAAGCTTCAGGGAAAAATTCAGCTTAGAGCAATCCATACGTGAAACCTTCGGCGTATATGAAAAAGTGTTAAATATAAAGAAATAAAGGAGTAATTATTATGAAAAAGCTTGTTTCAAAGGAAGGAAAACTTTTCGGACTTATCAATGTAATTGACCTTCTTGTTTTGCTGTTTATCCTTGCCGCGGCGGCAGTTGCATTTATGTTTGCAACAGGAAGGATTTCCGTAAGCGAAAAGAAGGGTGATTTAAAGGGCCCCGTTACCGATGTTGACGTTGTTTATTATACCGAAGAATTAAGCGACTTTGTTGCACGCCAGATTAGATACGGCGCACTTGTTTACGACGATTCCTATATGAACCCTCTCGGAAAGGTAACTGACTTCAGATTTGGCAAGAGCCTTATTTACGGACCAAAGGATGACGGAAGTCTTGCGGTTGTTGAAAAGGACGGTTACTGCAGCGCATTCATTACAGGTCAGGCAACAGGTAAAAGAACGAGACTCGGATTTACCTACGACAAGGCTAACTACGGCGTAGGCCACTCTATGGTTATAAGAGCAGGCGACGCAAAGATATACCTTCGCATTTACGACATCCACGCAACACAAAGACGTCTGAGAAGACCTCTTACGGCTGTGAGCGACGAAAAGTATCAGGAGATGTGTAAATAATGGGAAAAAGCAGTATTGTAATTAAGCTTTTAAGTAAGCTTAGCGCACTGTTTTCGGCTATTTTCCTTGCATTTAAAAACAGCTTTATATACCGATTTGCCTGCTCTGTCGCAGACGGAACGGCAAACACCTACGCAAAAAGCGTCTGCCACGGCGTGCTTACCTCGCCTGATGTTGAAAGACACTCGGACTCCTCTGTGTTTTATAAGCTGTTTTCGTCTGCCGTAAATAAGGTGACATCCCTTTCGGATAAGCTGTTCAGCTTTTTTGAAAATGCGGCAAAGACAAGCGGAGCAAGGAAAACAGGCTCCTTTATATTGCAGTCGGTAAAGACGTCCTTTATAGGAAAAAGGCTTTGTGCGGGAGTAAACAGGTACACCTTATTTTTTAGCTTTGTAATTGCCGTTATGTTCTGCGTACCCCATTCCTTCTGGAATAATCTTTTCGGTCTTGCAATTGCGTTTGTTGCACTTCTGACGGTGCTTTACGGCGCGTACAAGAAGAAGGAAAACGTAAAGATAAGCCCCGATAAAACTTATTTTTCGCTTATTCTTTTTTTTGTGTGCCTTGTCATAAGCACTATTTTGTCACAGGATAGAGGCGACAGCATCAGAGTACTGATGTTCTTTGTCACATCCTTTATTCTGTGTATCAGCGTAAGCGTGTTTACGGCAAGTAAAAGCAGTCTCAGAGCATTTTGCGGTATGCTGTTTGCCTCAGTTACCATAACGGGTGTAATAGGAATAATTCAGGCAATTATCGGTGTTGAAGCAGATGCCTCTCTTACCGACCTTACACTTAATGCCGATATGCCGGGACGTATTTTTTCAACTATGGGCAACGCCAATAATTTTGCACAGATGCTTGTGTTGTTTATGCCATACTGTGCCGCCTTTGCACTTACAGCAAAGAGTGTAAAAAAAAGAATAGTGCTTTGTGCTATGCTTGCTTTGCCCTTTGCGGCTTTGCTTGCAACCTATTCACGCTCGGGCTGGATTGCCTTTGCGGTAGCGGTAGCGGTATTTGTTGCGCTGTCAAACAGAAGAGTTGTGCCGGCACTGATTATAATCTGTATAATTGCAATTCCTTTTCTTCCAGAGTCTGTGCTTAACCGTATCCTGACAATAGGAAATTTGAGCGATTCGTCAAGCTCATACCGTATTGTTATCTGGCAGGGTGCTCTTGAGATGTTATCCAATTGGTGGAGAATAGGTCTTGGCATAGGCCCCGGTGCCTTCAAAGCCGTTTATCCTGCCTATGCAAGAGGAAATACGAAGGATATTGCACATTGCCATATGCAGTTTATGGAGGTGTTCCTTGAAACGGGCTTGCTTGGCTTCATCTGCTTTGTATGCCTTACCTTCAGCCTTATCAAGCGTGCATTTATTGCATCCTCGTCAAAGGATAAGGATATAAAATACTTTGGTGCGGCGGCAGCGGCATCAATGACAAGCATTGTATTTATCGGATTTTTTGAGTACTATTGGTTTTATCCCAGAGTTATGTTCTCCTTCTTTATAAGTGCGGGACTTGCAATATCGGTGTACAGACTGTATTGTCAGGCCAAGAAGGAGCAAACGGCAGAATAAGGAGTGAACACCCTTGAAAATACTTCATATGATAAGCGGAGGAGATACCGGCGGAGCAAAGACTCACGTATTCTCGCTTATGAGTGAGCTTCCCAAAATGTGCGATGTTAAAATAGTGTGCTTTATCAAAGGTCAGTTTTTTGACGAATTACAGGATATTGCTGTTGAAAGCGAGCTTATCGAACAGAAAAGCCGCTTTGACTTAAGTGTTCTTGACCGTCTTTGCGACATAATCCAAAAAGACGGAACAGATATTATTCATGCACACGGTGCAAGAGCCAACTTTATTGCTGCTCACCTTAAAAGACGTGTAAGCATTCCCGTTGTTACCACCGTTCACAGCGACTACCTGCTTGACTTTGACGGCTTTTATAAAAAGGTGCTGTTTACGGCGCTTAACGTATTTTCTCTTAAAAGACTTGACTATTATATTGCCGTTTCGTCAAACTTTAAAAATATGCTTATATCCCGGGGCTTTACCCCTAATTCCATTTATACCGTTTATAACGGCATGGATTATTCAAAGCCCATGGAATACTGCAGTAAAGAAGAATTTGCAAAAAGAATAGGCATCAGCTACGACGAAAAGCTTACTTATGTGGGTATTATCGGGCGTCACGACAGAGTTAAGGGGCATGACGTATTTATAAAGGGTGCGGCAAAGGTGCTCCAGAGCCGTAAGGATGTACGCTTTGTAATAGCGGGCGACGGCAACGGCAGAGAAGAGCTTGTAAAGCTTATTGACAGCCTCGGAATAAAAGAATATGTTACTTTTGCAGGCTTTGTAAAGGACATTTACAGCTTTATCAATTTTATAGACATCAACACTCTAACCTCAAGGTGCGAGAGCTTCCCCTATGTGCTTATGGAGGGCGCAAGACTTAAAAAGCCTACAGTAAGCTCAAGAGTGGGCGGTATTCCCGACCTTATTGAGGATGGAGTAACAGGCTGTCTTTTTGAAAGCGAAAATGAAAACGAGCTTGCCTTAAAAATTCTCTCTCTTGCAGAGGACAAGGCTTTGAGAGAAAAGCTGGGACAGGCACTTTACGACAGAGCTACAGGCAACTTTTCAAATGCAAGTCTTGCAAAAAGCCACGTTGAAATATACAATGCCATTTTGCGTGACAGACGTGAAAGCGAGAGGTATGACGCTGTGCTTTCGGGATATTACGGCTTTAACAACAGCGGAGACGATGCGCTTCTTCTGGGAATTGTGGAAAGCTTGCGTCGTGAAAAGCCTGATATAAGACTGCTTGTGCTGTCCAAAAATCCCGCAGAAACCAAACAGTTTGTTATGGCGGATTCTGCCCAGAGATTTAATCTTTTTGCCATTCGCAAAGCTCTTAAAAGCTCCAAGCTGCTTATTACCGGAGGCGGAAGCCTTATTCAGGATACCACCAGCGATATGTCGCTTATTTACTATTTGTACGTTATGGAAAAGGCGCAGAAGCTTGGCAAGAAGGTTTATGTTTACGCCAACGGCATAGGGCCTTTAAGCGACAAAAATGTACCGACGGCGGCAAATACGGTTAAAAATGTCGATATGATAACTCTCAGAGACGAAATGTCTCTTTTGGAAATTGAAAGAATGGGTATCACGGATGTACCTGTTGAAATTACGGCAGACCCGGCACTTTTGTTAAAGCCTATTTCTAAGGAAAGCTCGCTTGTGCTCCTTGAAAAAGAAAAGGAAGGCTTGTCAAAGCAAAAGCTTCTTTGTGTTTCGGTAAGAAACTGGAAGGGAAATGACGGGGATTTTGCCGAAAAAATGGCAAAAATCTGCGACGAAGCATATGAAAGATGCGGACTTACAACACTTTTTTTGCCAATGAGGCCGCAGAATGACACACGAATATCCCTTGAAATTAACGAAAAAATGAAGCACAAGGGACACGTGCTGACAGGAAAGTATTCGGTTAATGAAATATTGGGAATTGTGTCGGCTTGCAGATGTGTTGCGGCAATGCGCCTTCATTCGCTTATATATGCACTTACCGCAGGAGTGCCTTCAATAGGTCTTGTATATGACCCCAAGGTTGAAGGCTTTCTCAGATATATCGGAAGTGAAAACAACTTTGATGCAAGCAATATTGACTGTGAAGGTGTGCTTGATAAAATTTGCTACATTACCGAAAGCTTTGACAGTCTGTCGGAAAGGGTGTCGGAAAAACACAGGGAACTTTGCGTAAAGGCACAGAGAAATGCAGCTATTGCAAAGCATTTACTTTTTGGTGAACAAAATGATTAAGACGGCGTACTGCAAAATAAATCTTACCCTTGAAATATTGGGTACAAGGCGAAATGACGGATTTCACGACCTTAAAAGCATTATGCACAAAATTCCTCTGGGAGATGTTGTTGAGCTTGACGTAAAAAAAGGCGAAGGATGCATATTTTTCAGCTGTGATACGGATGTGTGCGTAAATGAAGACAATCTTGCCTACCGTGCGGCAAAGGCATATCTTGATGAGTGCGGCAAAAACGACGTCGATGTGTACATAACCCTTCGCAAGGTTACACCAACCGGTGCAGGTCTTGGCGGAGGAAGTGCAGATGCGGCGTGCGTACTGGATATGCTGACAACTGCAATTGGCCAAGTAAGTGAGCAGACGGTTGAGAAAATTGCTTCAGGACTTGGAAGCGATGTTGTTTTCTGCCTTGAAAAATATAAGTGTGCCTACTGTACGGGCAGAGGAGAAAAGTGCAGAAGCATCAATACCTTGCCCCGAAACACGGCAATTGTCATAGCAAAGCCCTTAGAGAGTCTTAACACGGGTGGCATATATAAAAGCTATGATGCTCTTTTCGGCGACGATTATACAAAGTGTAATTCCGACCTTATGGAAAAGGCACTTGAAAAGGGCGATATTGCAGAGATTTCACGTCTTTGTACCAACGATTTTGAGAGTGTTTGTATTCCGCGACTTGACAAGATTGCAGTTCTTAAAGACAAAATTGCTTTTTGTGGTGCATATGCCTCAAAAATGTCGGGAAGCGGCTCTGCGGTGTTCGGTCTGTTTGACAATGACGGAGCAGCTCTGCGGTGCAAAGAAGCTCTTGCGAAGGACGGCTTTTGCGAGGTATTCTCCTTTACAAGTGAAGATTTTCTCAAAATGTATAAGGGTGAATAAAATACAAAAATAAGGCAATAATTCCTTTGATATCAAAGGAGTCAGCTTGTCGCAAAACCATTATAAAAGTTTAGGTCAAGCCTTTTTAAAGGCTTGCGGTTTCCAAAGACAGCGTCTTTGGTCGCCGTCCGCAGACGGCGAAACGCCTTATGCTTAACAAAGCGCAGGAAAGGTGAATTTGCCGTCCTTTAAAGGACGGCAAAGAGGAAAACCCTCGCCGGGGGTTTTCTTGAAATGTGAGATAAAACATACTTTTTCAACAGACTGATTCCTTTGACGTCGAAGGAGTGTGCTTTATGAAAAAATTTTTTTTAAATATTGCCGCAGGGCTGTGCTTTGCGGTATTGGTTTTAAGTATGGGTTATATGTCTTTTTGCGAAAGAAAGGCAGACCTTGTGTGTTCAAGCGTGCTGCGGCTTCACATTCTTGCAAACTCTGATGGCAAAGAGGATATAGCCGTAAAGCACAAGGTGCGCAATGCGCTGGAGCCTGTTGTGAAAGATGTGTTTTCACATTGCGAAAGCTTTGAAGACGCAAAAAAAGCGGCAGAAGAAAACGAAGAATTACTTCAAAGAACAGCACTTGATGCCCTTAAAAAAGAAGGAAGCCGTTATACCGTGTCGGTGCATACGGGACAAAAGGAATACGGCAAAAGAATCCTTTCAGGCTCTTTGTATCCCGATGGAAAATACTGCTCCGTAACCGTCACAATCGGCAAAGGAGAGGGAAGAAACGTGTGGTGCGTGCTATTTTCGCCCTTTAATGAAACGGGCATAGAATGGCAGGAGGGCGACGGAAGAACAAAACTCAGACTTAAATTTCTGGATTGGCTGAAGGAAAAGCAAAGGAAGTGACGGTATGGAAAAAAAAGGCTGCGGCATAATATGTGAATACAATCCTTTTCATAAGGGACACGCATACCAGCTTTCAAAGGCAAAAGAGGAGTTTCCTTTTACGGTATGTGCCATGAGCGGAGACTTTGTGCAAAGGGGCGAGGCGGCGTTTCAGGACAAAAGAGTGCGTGCCGCAAATGCAGTATCAAACGGTGCGGACATTGTGCTTGAAATACCTTTTCCTTTTAGCTGCTTTGGTGCTGAAGGCTTTGCACGCAAGGGAGTTGAAATACTGTCGGAAAGCGGGCTTTGCTCACATCTGCTGTTTGGCTCGGAGTGTGACGACGTAAAGGCACTTTCTGACATTGCAAGGCAAATATCCAAAGAAGGCTTTTACGGCAAAGTTGTTGAAATGCAGAAAAAAGAAAAGTGCCTCAGCTTTGCAAGAGCAAGGCAGGCACTTATTGAAAGAACTATGGGAAGTGATTATTCGGCACTGCTTGACAATCCCAACGATATTCTCGGTGTCGAATACATAAAGGCGATAATAAGCCTTGAAAGCGGTCTTGTTCCTGTAACGGTCAAAAGAAGCACGCCGAGAGGAGGATACGATGACGAGTTTGCTTCGTCAAGCTATATCAGAAATGCTCTTATGGCTGATGAACAGGATAGCTTTGCAATAAGCAGACTTCCCGATAATTACAGTCTTGAAGGCATATACAGAGGGAAAGACGCATTCTTGAAAAATGTACATACAGCGATGATGATGAAAAATCCTGAGGAGCTTGAAAAAATACTTGAAGTGCCGGGCGGTTATGGCTATGTTATTGTAAAGGCGGCACAAAAGGCTCAAAGCTTTGATGAGCTGTGCTCGCTTGTATCGGGCAAGACTATGACTCTTTCTAAAGCAAAGAGAATGTTGCTGTTTTCCTTTTTCGGCATTGAAAAAAGTGTATATAATGAAAAGGCGTCGTATTCCTTTGTGCTTGCTCTTTCGGAAAAGGGCAGTACAATGCTGAAAAAATACCGTGATGACAGAAAAATCATACTTGCTTCACGTGCAAAGGACATAAAGGAAAGTGATGAGGCGTTAAGACAGTTCAACCGTTCGTGTCTTGCCGGAAAGGTGCTTGAAAAATGCGGATTGCTTCAGTAGAAAACGAGTACCTGAATAGCGACGTTTCATTTCTGTCTCAGATACGTGAATATGTGGCAGATGCGACTGTGTTTTACACAGACAGCTCGGGCAAGCAGTTGTCCCGAAAAAGCCGTGACGAAATGCTGAGAGATTATCCGTCGCTGATGAAATATGCTTGTCCTCAGGAAAGACCGAGACTTGCCGAAATTATTTACCGCGGTCTTTCGGGAATTTTTCGGGCAGAAGGCGGACAGCTGAAATATCTTCTTGTGATGAACAACGGATTTTCTGGCGAATGCTGTGCGCTGTTAAGTCTTGATGAAAGTGGGTGCAACTCGCTTTCTGGGTACAAATCAAAGCTTGAAGGCGGACAAAGGCTTGTATATGATGTAGCAAGAAAAAACAAAAGCTTTTCGGTGAGTCGTCAGTACCCGCTTGACATTAAGAAACGGCTTTCGGCGGTTAACTGCATAGAAGGTCTTGGCTGTGATACAAAGGGGGATGATGCAAACCAATATCCTTTGGATGCAGTAAAGCTTGTGTCTGTTATAAAGAATTTTTCCCAAAGCAAGGCTGTAGGATTTCATACGGTAAACACCTATACCGAAAGGGTTCGGGATTGTTTCTGCAATATAAGCCCGCAATGCGTTAAAGCTCTTATGTTGATGACAGCGTTTCTCATAAGAAATGCCAAAGGAGCAGTCAGTATATCGTCAGAAAAATGTGACGGTACAACGATGAAGCTGACTTTTTCAGCCGACATTGAAAAAAGAATGTTTTTTGATATGTATTTTACAACGCTTACGGATTTGCTGGAGACGGTATGCGGCGGCTGTGAGGTTCAAACGGCTGAGGAAAAGCTGATTGCAAGTATTTGCCTGCCTTATACCGAAGGAACTTCTTACAGTATGTCTGACGTAAGTGAATTCTTTGAGCTTGTTGAAAATCAGCTTGAAAGCGAGGATTTCGGCGAAGCCTTCTGTCTGCTCTGCGGGGCGTAGAAAAAGACTGTGGGAGAAAAAAGCAATACAAACAGTAAACGGGGTGTAGCAAGACCAATTGTTACACCCCGATATTTATGCAATTTTCTTTTTGTTCAAAAGGAGTATTTTGCTACAGACCTCGTTAATTTTTATTTACCTTTTTCAGCGTTTCAATGGTACTGTTGATGTTTTTTAGAGCTTGACACGGCTCTGTGCAATCATTGACGGCGTTTTCCATAGGACACATACCGTCACCTGTGCGATTGATTATTATGTCGGTCAGCTCATCATATGTGAAATCAATGCTGTACCTTTGTAAAATCTCTTTTCCGCCGAGGCTGAGAGTTTTTGCGTGTACTGCTTTTATGCCAAGTAGCACAAACAGCATTGCCGCAGCTTTTCCCACTATTTTATCGGCAACACAAAAACAAGACAAATCCTTTTTTTCGTTGCAAAGAGAAGCAACAAAGCTTATTCCCTTTACGTAAGATGTAATTGTTTCGCTGTCCGATACAGCCGCAAAAACAGCATCTGTGCTTTCAATTATTTCTTTTGCTCTGGTTAAATTTTCCCTCATTTGTTTTCCGCCTTTTCAAAACCGTTAATGCCATATATGTGATAAAGAATACAATTGTTGAAATAATTATAAATGCTTCACAAAGTGTTTCGCCGAGAGAGCCTACGATAATGTTATATGTAAGCCGGCAGGGAGAGTTTCCGAATAGCTGTGCAACTATTATAAACCAATCCATAATTAAATGACGCCTTCTTTTAATACCTGAACGATTATATCATAACGCTTTTCCAATTGCAAGGGGGCTTTAAAAAGTGCTGTGAAAATCACTATGTTATTCAAGTATCCTTTTTATGTCGTCATCGCACATTAAAATCATCCTTTGCAGATTATTTGGATTAAATTTTACATTATTCTGCGACTGTTGTCAACAATAAAACTGATTTGTTTTGAACATTTTGCACATAATGAGAGCTTTTCAAAAGGATAAAAAAGTATTTTTTGTAAAAATTGCATTTTTTTTGAAAAAAATATATACAAGAACTCTACTTTGTGATAAAATACAAGGGTAAAAGATTTAATTACATTCTAAGGAGGAGTGTCACAAATGAAAAAGATTTACGAAGGAAAAACAAAAGACGTTTACTCACTTGACAACGGCAACGTTATGCTTAAGTTTAAGGACGACTGCACAGGCAAGGACGGAAAGTTCGATCCTGGTGAAAACAGCGTAGGACTTACCATTGAAGGTATCGGTAAGGCAAATCTTGAAACCTCCATTTACTATTTCGAGCTTCTCAAAGAGGCAGGCATCAAGACTCACTATGTGAGCGCAAACATTGATGATGCAACAATGGAAGTACTTCCCGGCAAGGTGTTCGGTCACGGTCTTGAAGTTATCTGCAGACTTGTTGCTACAGGCTCTTTCATCAGAAGATACGGCGAATACATCAAGGACGGCACACCCTTAGAGGGCGGATATGTTGAATGCACCTTCAAGAACGACGAAAAGGGCCACCCGCTGGTAACAAGCGAAGGTCTTGCAGCTCTTGGCGTTATGAGCGAAGAAATGTTCAGGAGCATGAAGGAGCAGACTCTCAAGATTACAAAGATTGTTGCAGACGACCTTAAGAGAATGGGTCTTGATCTGTGGGATATCAAGTTTGAATTCGGTTACAACAACGATGAAGTAATTCTCATTGACGAAATTGCTTCGGGTAATATGAGAGTTTACAAGGGAGACGAAATTGTTGACCCTGTTGAGCTTACAAAGATTATTCTTGCCAACAGAAAGTAATTTATATTTGGTTTTTATCAGGGAAGCTGTCATAGTACGGCTTCTCTTTTTTGTTATTTCTCAGGCTTTTCTCAAGAAGAAAAACAAAAAAATCCGCCTCACTCTCAATGGAATGAAGCGGAATAAATTTATCTGTCCTCGCGGAAGTAGGAAAGGCCGAGACTCTGCGGAGGCTGGTATTCCTTTTTCTTTCTGAAGCTTGAGAAAATAAGCACAACAAGCGTTACAAGATAGGGAAGCATATTGAGAATTTCCGTCATTGCCGTGGAAAGCTTTACGGAAGCAAAGAGAATGTAAAGTCCTCCGAATACAATTGAGCCCCAGATGGCACGTACAGGCTTCCAAAGCGCAAAGATTACAAGAGCTATAGCAAGCCAGCCTCTGTCGCCGAAGCCGTTGTTCTGCCAGGTTCCGCCGAAGTATTCCATAACGTAGTAAAGTCCTCCGAGACCTGCGATGCCTGCTCCGATGCAGGTTGCAAGGTACTTGTAGCGTGTTACGTTGATGCCTGCCGCATCTGCCGTTGCAGGGCTTTCGCCAACAGCTCTCAGGGCAAGACCCTGTCTTGTCTTGTTAAGGAAATATGCAGCCATAAGAGCTATGATAAGTGCAACATATGTAAGAAAGCCGTATGAGAAGAACATCTGCACAAGACCGCCGAGAAATCCTCCTTCTTTTATAAGACCGTCTACAAAGGGAAGCGTTGTTCTGAATGTATCTCCGGTTGTTTTTACGGTAATCTGTCCTGTTGTGCCTGCAAGCTTTGCAAGAGAGCCACCGAGGAAGTTACCAAGACCCACACCAAATGTAGTAAGTGCAAGACCCGTTACGTTCTGGTTTGCATAAAGTGTAACGGTAAGCACGCTGTAAATAAGACCGCCGATTACTGCAAAAAGAAGGGAGGAGAGCACCGCGATAATTACGCCTACCCAACCGATGGGGTTTTCTACGGCTGTTTCGTAAAGAAAAGCTCCCGTAATTCCACCGATACCGCCCATATACATAATACCGGGAATACCAAGATTCAAATGTCCTGCCTTTTCGGTGATAATTTCACCTGTAGCACCGAGAAGAAGCGGCATACCCTGACAGACAGCCTTGCTGAAAAACACAGGGGTAAACATAGCGGATATGATTGAAAGTATAATTTCCATTATTTTACCTCCCCTTCGTGATGCTTGTGTCTGAATACAAGTCTGTAGTTAACAAAGAAATCGCTTGCGATTATAAAGAACAGCACAATGCCCGTAAGAACGTCGCTTGCCGCAACGTCAAGCTGACAGCGTGTTGCAATTTCTCCCGTTCCGCTGTCAAGGCACACAACAAGGAAGGAGTAGAAAATCATCATAAATGGATTGAACTTTGAAAGCCATGCAACGATAATTGCCGTAAAGCCTCTGCCGTCGGCAGTTCCGCTTGAAATGGAGTGGGTAGAGCCTGCAACAAGCATAAAGCCTGCAAGTCCGCAAAGAGCACCTGAAATGCACATTGTACGGATAATGACCTTTTTGATGCTGATACCTGCATATCTTGCGGTGTTTTCGCTCTCACCTACAACAGATATTTCATAGCCATGCTTTGTATAGCCCAAGTATATGTATACAACAACCGTTAGAAGAAGTATTGCTATAAGGTGAATAACATAGTTTTCATTGCCTAAAAGTCCGCCCATAACATCGGTGGGAAACCAGCCTGCACGGGTATCCTTGTTAATCATACCTATGTAACCTGCACCGCCTGTGGTGTCCCATATTATGTTAAAGAACAGAACAAGCTGAATTGCAATATAGTTCATCATAAGAGTGAACAGCGTTTCGTTGGTATTCCATTTAGCCTTGAACACAGCAGGGATAAGTCCCCACACAAGTCCTGCCACAATACTTGAAGCAAGCATTACCAGCATAAGAGGTATGGGACTGAGCTTGTCTGCACAGAAAAGCATAACCGTTGCCGTGGCAAGACCTCCCATAAGAATTTGACCCTCGCCGCCTGTGTTCCAGAAGCGCATTTTAAAGGCCGGTGTCAGTGCTATTGCAACACACAGCATTATCATAGAGTCTCTGATTGTTCTCCAGAAGGGCTTTGAGGAAAGAAGTCCTCTCAAAAAGCCTTCAATGGGGCTTGATGAATATGCTTTCATTACACGCTCAATTTGAGTTGAGCCGAAGAGCTTGCTTGTCATTGCATCTGCAACCTTGTCAGGGCCTGAGCCTGTAAGCACATAGATTATTGCAAGACAGAGAATGCAGGCAAGAATAATTGCCGCAAGCTTTATAAGAAAAGCCTTAGGCTTTGTTATATCTTCACGTCTGACCACGCGGACAAGCGGCTCTTTTATATGTGAAGCTTTTGAATGAGAAAAGTTAGTCATTCTTTTCAACCTCCCCGTCGTTATCTTGGTGCTTTGTCATCATAAGACCAAGCTGTTCCTTGGTTGCACTTCTAGCATCGACAATACCGCTGATTTTACCTGAGCATAGTACCATAATTTTATCGCACAGCGCCAGCAGTACGTCAAGGTCTTCGCCTACGTATACAACTGCAACGCCCTTTTTTTTCTGCTCGTTGAGAAGGTGGTAAATGGTATATGAAGTATTGATGTCAAGACCTCTTACCGCATATGCTGTCATAAGCACCGTGGGAGCTGCCGCGATTTCACGTCCGATAAGCACCTTCTGTACGTTACCGCCCGAAAGACGTCTAACAGGGGTCGAGATGCCGGGAGTTACAACGCCGAGCTGCTTTACAATGTCTTCGGAAAGTTTCTTCGGCCCTTTTCTGTCAGTAAAGAACTTAGTGCCGCTGCGGTAGCTTCTTAGCATCATATTGCCTGTCATACCCATACTTCCCACAAGACCCATACCCAGTCTGTCTTCGGGAACAAAGGAAAGTGCAACACCGAGATTTCTTATCTGAAGGGGGCTTTTTCCTATAAGCTGATGAGTCTGTCCGTTGCCGGGAGGATGATATGTAACACTTCCCGTGTCAACTGTCTGAAGCCCTGCAACTATTTCAAGAAGCTCCTTCTGACCGCTTCCTGCAATACCTGCAATGCCTAAGATTTCCCCACTGTTTACTGTAAGGTTTATGTTGTCAAGCACCTTTATGCCGTTTTTGTTGCTGCAGGTGACATTTTCCATAATTATTCTGGGTTCGGGATTTACAGGCTCAGGCCTTTCAATGTCAAGAGTAACCTTTTCTCCCACCATCATTTCGGTAAGAGACAGCTCTGTTGCCTCGCTTGTGTTTACCGTACCCACATATTCGCCCTTTCTCAGTACCGAGACTCTGTCGCTGAGCTCAAGCACCTCCATAAGCTTGTGAGTGATAATGATAATTGCCTTGCCGTCCTCACGCATTTTCCTTAAAATCTTAAAGAGTGTTTTTGTTTCCTGAGGAGTAAGCACCGCAGTAGGCTCGTCAAGAATAAGAATGTTTGCGCCTCTGTACAGAGTCTTGATGATTTCAACAGTCTGCTTTTCGGAAACTGACATATTGTAAATCTTTTTGTAAGGGTCAAGCTCAAAGCCGTACTTTTCGCAAAGACTGTTTACCTTTTCAACAACCGCCTTCATATCAACCGTTGTTTTGCCCGGCATACCCAAAACTATGTTCTCTGCTGCCGAAAACAGCTCGACAAGCTTGAAGTGCTGGTGAATCATACCGATGCCAAGGTTAAAGGAGTCCTTTGGAGAACGGATATCAACCTTTTCGCCGTCGATGTAAATTTCACCGCTGTCGGGATAATAAATCCCTGAAAGCATATTCATAAGTGTTGTTTTTCCGCTTCCGTTTTCTCCGAGAAGAGAAAGAATTTCACCTTTTTTTACCGAAAGGCTGACATCTTTGTTTGCCACAACACTTCCAAAGGTTTTTGTAATGCTTTTAAGCTCTATTGCATTTACGTTTGTCACCCGAGTTACCTCCGCATAACAATATTTTGCGATTTTACAACTAATAATTTATTTTAACACATTTGCCGACTGTTTTCAACATATTTTTTTGTTTATTTTATAATTTTTTATTTTCTTATGTGATATACCGGGAAATGTCATCATAATTATCAAACAAGAGGCGATTATTATGAGCATATATTCTTCATTTTACCCTGTTACAAAATCACAATTTCGCACACACCACGTGAAAGGTGATGTTTTTACTTCATCCTACGGTGAGAGTCTTACACCTGCTATGCTTAAAAGCATCTACGGCATATCTCGGGAGAAAAACGATGCGGAAGGTATGAAAATTGCTATAATAACGGCTTTTGACAGTCCTGATATTGCAGAGGATACGGCTTTTTTCTGCAACACCTTCGGTCTGCCTGTACCGAAAATATCTGTTTTTTATGTTTCCTCCTCACCATTACCTGGCACACGGCGGTGGCTTACCGAAACGGCACTTGACGTTCAATGGTCAAGTGTGTTTGCAAAAGGTGCTGAAATTTATGCCGTATTTGCCCGTGACAGCACCATTGACAGTATGCTTGAAGCTGTAGTCTTTGCAAAAGCCTTACAGCCCGACGTCATATCTATGAGCTTCGGTATTGAGGAAAGCGGTTCCTTTGTTTCAAAAAGCGATATTTTTACAGATAGAAGCATTGTGTTTACCGCTTCATCGGGCGACATAGGAGGCAAGGTGAGCTTTCCGTCATCAAGCCCCGACGTTTTAAGTGTGGGAGGAAGCGTGCCATACTATGACAGAAGCTTCCGCCGAACAGATGAAATGGCGTGGAAAAATTCGGGAGGCGGAAAATCTGACCTGTTTGAAATGCCTCTTTATCAGCAAATTTTCTCTCCTCTTGCACAAATGGCTGACCTTCGCAGAGCAACGCCCGATATCTGTTTTTTTGCCGAAGACTCGCCCGGTGCGGCGGTATACGTTTCTTCCCAGGGAGGCTGGACAACGGTAGGCGGCACAAGTCTTTCCTGTGCCTGTATGTCGGGTATATGCGCCTGCATTTTAAAAAGAAATCCGTCGATAAAGATTGACGGAATCCATACCTATTTATACTCTCTTGCAGGGGAAAACGCTTACAGCTTTCCTCAAAGCTATTTCTTTGATGTAATTATCGGCTCAAGCGGTGGCTTCTCGGCAAAGCGGGGCTGGGATTTTTGCACGGGGCTGGGAATATATTTGGGAACAGATAAGAGATAATGGTGAATAAATAATAGATGCTGTTGAATTTCCGCAGGGAATTCTTCATTTAATCGTGTTGGGGTGACCTTTGATTATCCGCCTTTCAGGTGAAAAGTAACTATTCAATGTGTCTGACGTATTGACGGCTTCAGAATTATTCATTATGCATAAAAAAAGAGCCGTCGACTGTTGCCGACGGCTGTATTGCTTTAATGGAGGATAATGATAAGGCTGAAAGTAAAAGGTAGTTAGTTGGAACCCTTCATGCCGTTTTCGTAGGCTTCGACCATCTTCTTAACCATCTGACCACCTACAGAACCTGCCTGCTTACTTGTGAGGTCGCCGTTGTAGCCCTGCTTGAGGGTAACGCCTACTTCATTTGCTGCTTCCATCTTAAACTTGTTCATAGCTTCCTTAGCTTCGGGAACAACTATCTTACTCTTGTTCATAATAAAAATTCTCCTTAATAACAAATAATACGTTACGCCGTTATCGGCGAAAAATTCGTTTTCAATGTAAGCTTTTGAACTGTTTTGTCCTGCTTACGTTA
>JAZRKT010000052.1:0-3988 GCA_045646465.1 Eubacteriales bacterium
GAAGCGAGATGGGTTCACTTGTTATTATCGGTTCTAATAATTAGAAATGATGTTGTGTTGTTGTAGTGCAGTTATTTTTGCCGATTTTCTGCACATTTTCCCACCTTTGTGCAACCAAACCACACCACGCACTATAGCCAAAACGGTGGAAGCCACCCCGGCTGGAGGTATTCCGCAGGGGTGCCGATTAGTAGTAAGTAGGAGTGTGTGGTGTAGCTGTAATTTCACCTGTACGCACACCGAGGACTCCTCCATTGAGGGGAAGCGTATTGGTTACTTTGACGCTTCGGTCAAAGTTACTCGTCGTCCGCAGACGACGAAACCTCCCTGACAGAGATAAAAGATTCATCCTCCCACCGCAGTCGGCACGTCCTGTGTAACATAAAACTAACTTCAAAAAAGCAAAAAATAAAAAAATCTCCCAAAACCTATTGACATATCTGAAAAACAGTAGTATAATTTATCACGTTACCACTTTAGCAGAATAAAGCGATAAAGCGAAAAGCAAATAACCATCGGAGGAAATGAGAAAATTGAGTATCAGAAGAAAGAACATACCCGACGGTATGAGGGATATGATATATTCGGAAAATAAGGCTGTGCAGGGTCTTGGCGAAAGGGTGTGTGCACTTTACGAAAAAAGAGGCTACGGCTGCGTTGTTACACCTGCCCTTGAATACTATGACGTGTTCAATTTTGACAGCCAGACAATTCCTGAAGAAAATATGTTCAAGCTTACCGACAAAAGCGGACGTCTTGTTGTAATGCGTCCCGACAACACAACGCCTATGGCAAGAATTGCTGCCACACGTCTTAAGAATGCTCCGCGCCCTCTTAAGCTGTACTACAACCAGAATGTGTTCAGAATTTCAAAGGACTATTCGGGAAAGCGAAGCGAATTTGCTCAGACGGGTATTGAAATTTTCGGCGGTGATACACTTCGTTCCGATATTGAGGCGGTTGTTACGGCTCTCAGAACCCTTCGTGAAATCAGCCAGTTTTATGGCGGTAGTGTAAACTACAAGCTTGAGCTTGGTCACGCTCATTTTTGCAAGGCGTTACTTGATGCGGCATCTCTCACGGACGAGGCTAGAGAGCTTGTGACAAAATACATCGGCGCAAAGAATTCTTCCTCACTTGAAGTGATGGGTGCCGACGACAAGCTTGATACCTGTTTTATGGAAAAAATAAGACAAATTCCCCGTCTTTACGGCTCAAAAAATGTTATTGACAAGGCTCGCAGGCTATGCGACGGCGTTGAAAATGCAAAGGCTGCTCTTGACTATCTTGAAAGTATTTACGACATTCTTGACGAAAACGGCTTTTCCGAGAACATCTCAATTGACCTTGCCACCGTCAACGATATGGACTACTACACGGGCGTTGTGTTCAGAGGCTACATTGACTACACGGGTGAGGCGGTTCTGGGCGGCGGAAGATACGACAATCTTATGTCGAACTTCGGCTGTAATGAAGGTGCGACGGGCTTTGGCGTAAACCTTAGCGTTATTGCCGACAAGCTTTCAAGAGCTGTGGGAGCTACTGAGAGGTCAGACAAAAAGGTGCTTGTGCATTACAGCGAAACCTCACTTCTTTCAAAGGCGCTAAACTACATTGAAAACTGCGCAAATGTGTGTGTGCTCAGCTGCTTTGACAGTATAGATGATGCTGTGCAATACTCACGTGAAAGCAAAATATCAAAAGTTGTGGAAGTAACACGGGGCGGTATATCGGAGGTGTGGTGTGAATGATAAGAATAGCGTTAACAAAGGGCAGAATTGAAGAAAAAGCGGTGGAAATCTTTGAAAAAATCGGCTTTGACTGCACTGAGCTTCACAACAAGGGCAGAAAGCTGTTTTTCAACATCGGCGAAGGCATTGAGGTGGTTCTCGCAAAGGCAAACGACGTTGTGACATACGTTGACCACGGCGTGTGCGATATGGGCGTTGTGGGCAAGGACACCATTATGGAAATGGGCAGGAATTTATACGAATGTCTTGACCTTGGCTTCGGAAAATGCCGATTTGCTCTTGCCTGCAAAAAGGGAGAGGACTTTTTCACGGGCTACGGACACAGAATCGTTGCTTCAAAGTATCCTAACGTAACAAAGGAATATTTCAGAGGTCAGGGACTTGACGTTGAAGTGGTAAAAATCGACGGTTCGGTTGAGCTTGCACCTCTTCTCGGTCTTTCCGACGGCATTGTGGACATTGTGGAAACAGGCTCAACCTTAAAGGAAAACGGTCTTGAGGTGGTTCGCGATGTTGCTCCCATCAGCGCACGGCTCATTGTCAATCCTGCGAGCCTGAAGTTAAAGAAAAACGGTATTGACAGGATTATTGACAGCATTGCTGAGGTAATTTAGTCGGGGCGGGGGTGCGCCCCTACACCCCGTTTTCGGGATGAAGGATTCTTTTATGTGTCGCAGGAGTGTTTCGTCGTCTGCGGACGACGAGTAACTTTGTCCCAAGCGACAAAGAACGCAAAACGCTTCCCCTCAATGGAGGAGTCCTCGGTGTGCGTACAGGCGAAATTGAGTCTACATCACACACTCCTACTTACTACTAGTTGGCACACCTGCGGAATACCTCCAGCCGGGGAGGCTTCCACCTTTTTGGCTGTAGTGCAAGGTGTTGTTTTGTTGCACAAAGTCAGAAAAATGTGCAGAACCCCAGTGAAAATAACTGCATGCGTTACATAAAACTAACTTCAAAAAAGAAAAGAGAATGAAAATGCTGAACATATATAAATCAGGAACAAAAGAATGCGACAAGTTCCTTGGCAAGCTTTCAAAGAGAGCACAGAGCCCCGAAAAATGGGTTATAGATACAGTAAATGAAATTTTGGATAATGTAAGAGAGAACGGCGACAAGGCTGTGCTGGAGTACACTGAAAAATTCGACAAGGTGACTCTTACAAGCGACACGCTTGAAATGTCCAAAGCTGACCTTGAAAAAGCGGCGAAGGATGTTGACAAGGCTTTGTATGCCGCTATGGAAAAGGCGGCGGAAAACATTTGCAAGTACCACGAAAAGCAGCTTCGCCAAAGCTTTTTTATGGACGAGGACAAGGATAAAACAATAGGTATGAGAATTACGCCTATGAGACGTGCAGGAATTTATGTTCCCGGCGGAAGTGCGGCATATCCTTCAAGTGTGCTTATGAACTGTATTCCTGCTAAGGTTGCAGGTGTTAAGGAAATTATAATGACAACCCCTCTGAGAGACGGCAAAATTCCAGCTCCTGTTGCGGCGGCGGCTCTTATTTCCGGCGTTGACAGAGTGTTCCTTTGCGGAGGTGCTCAGGCAATTGCGGCACTTGCTTACGGCACACAGACTATCCCTCAGGTGGACGTTATTGCAGGCCCCGGAAATGTATTTGTTGCCACGGCAAAGAGACTTGTTTACGGTACTGTTGACATTGATATGATAGCAGGCCCAAGCGAGGTGCTTGTTGTTGCAGACGAAAGTGCAAATCCTGTCTATGTTGCGGCAGACCTTCTCAGTCAGGCAGAGCACGATGCACTTGCTTCAAGCGTGCTTGTCACAGACAGCGGAGAGCTTGCAAAAAAGGTATCAGCCGAGCTTGACAGACAGCTTGCGGCTCTTGAAAGAAACGAAATTGCCGGCAAGTCGGTGGATTCATTTGGTGCGGCAATTGTGTGTGAAAATATGGATGCCGCCTTTGAAATGGCAAACAGCATAGCTCCAGAGCATTTAGAGGTGCTGACAGTTGACCCTATGGCTGACCTTGACAAGGTGAGAAACGCAGGCTCAATTTTCCTCGGAGAATATTCTCCTGAGCCTCTGGGCGACTACTTTGCAGGCACAAACCACGTGCTTCCCACCAACGGTACGGCTCGTTTTGCTTCGCCCTTGTCCGTTGACACCTTTATCAAAAAGTCAGGCGTGATTTTCTATTCCCGTCAGGGGCTTACCCAGTACAAGGACGACATTATCCGTTTTGCCCAAAGCGAAGGCCTGACGGC
>JAZRKT010000053.1:0-4145 GCA_045646465.1 Eubacteriales bacterium
TCCAGTAGGACCTGGACGAGGATCGGGCGCCGGAAGCCTTGCGGCATACTGCCTTGGTATTACCGACGTTGACCCCATAAAGCACGACCTTCTGTTTGAACGCTTTCTTAACCCCGAAAGAGTAAGTATGCCTGATTTTGACGTTGACTTTTGCTATAACAGACGTCCTGAGGTTATAGAGTATGTGGGCGAAAAATACGGAAAAGACCACGTGGCGCAGATTGTAACCTTCGGTACGCTTGCCGCAAAAATGGCAATAAGAGATGTAGCAAGAGTAATGGGAGTGCCTTACGCCGATGCCGATAAAATTGCAAAGTGCATACCTGCGGGGCTTAATGTGACAATTGAAAAAGCACTTGAAGAAAGTGCGGAGCTGCGGCAGATGTGTGATGATGATTTTACTGTAAAATCAGTAATCAATATTGCAAAGAAAATTGAGGGAATGCCGCGAAACACCTCAACCCATGCCGCAGGCGTCGTTGTAACCGATATGGAGGTTATGAACTATGTGCCTCTTGCGGTAAACGGCGACTGTATCGTAACTCAGTATACGATGAATGATATTGCAGACCTTGGACTTCTTAAAATAGACTTTCTCGGACTGCGCTATCTTACCGTTATTTACGAAGCTGCCCAAATGGCGGGAATTGATGTAAAGAGCATTCCTATGGATGACGAAAAAAGCTATAAGCTGTTGTCTTCGGGTGATACAGATGGTGTTTTCCAGCTTGAATCGCCAGGTATGCGAAGCCTGCTTGTTAGAATGTCGCCCAAAAATATTGAGGATATTACCGTAGCTATTTCTCTCTACCGTCCCGGACCTATGGACAGTATACCAAAGTACCTTGAATGTCGTAAAAATCCCGCATCGGTAAAATATCTGACAGAGCTGCTTGAGCCTATACTTGACGTTACAAACGGCTGTATAGTGTATCAGGAGCAGGTAATGCAGATTTTTCGTTCTCTTGCAGGCTATTCCTTCGGCAGAGCAGATATTGTAAGGCGAGCAATGGCGAAAAAGAAAAAAGACGTTATGGAAAGAGAACGTCAGTACTTCATTTACGGCAAAAAGGATGAAGACGGAAACGTAGAGTGCGTTGGTGCTGTCAATAACGGCGTAAGTCTTGAGGCGGCAGAGGCGATATATGACGATATGGCGACCTTTGCACAGTATGCCTTCAATAAATCACACGCCGCGTGCTATGCTTATCTTGCTTACTATTCGGCGTATCTTAAGTGCCATTATCCAAAGGAATATATGGCATCGCTCCTTACAAGTGTCATAAATAATACACCCAAAGTTATGGAGTATATCGGAACAAGTAAAAAAATGGGTATAAGTGTATGTAAACCCGATATAAACGAAAGTGGTGTCAGCTTTTCGCCGTCGCACAAGGGCATAAGCTTTGGACTTATGGCTATAAAAAATGTCGGCGAGGGCTTTGTCAGACAGATAATTTCCTGCCGTGATAAGGATGGAAAATATAAAAGCTTAGAGGATTTTCTCAAACGTCAGTCAGATAATGAAATCAACAAACGTATGGTTGAAAGTCTGATTAAAGCAGGAGCCCTTGACGGCCTCGGAAATAAAAAACGAAGCCAGCTTCTTTCTGTTTACAGCGATGGAGTGGATGCATTGCAGCGACGTAACCATAAGAACGTTGAGGGACAGTTTGACCTGTTCTCGTCGGTGTCGGAAACAGAAAACCAAAGCTCGGCGCTTGTTCTTAATTATCCCGATGTGCCTGAGTTGTCAGCCTCTGAAATGCTTGCTATGGAAAAGGAAATGACAGGACTGTATCTTTCTGGACATCCTCTTGAGAGATATGCTGAAAACGCTAAGAAGCTTCGCTGTGATAAAATAGCCGAAATCAATACCGCCGTGGAAGAAGGAAACGGCGAAAGGTACAAAGACGGCAGAACGGTAATGTTGCTTGGACTTGTTTCGGCAAAAACGGAAAAGCTTACGAAAAACGATACAAGGATGGGCTTTGTTACCTTAGAGGACGAAACAGGCGAAATAGAGCTTGTTGTATTTGCAAATGTGTATGAACCCAACATCGGAAAAATTCATCCAGGCTCTGTTCTTGGAGTTGTAGGTGAAATATCCGTTAAGGAAATCCGTACGTCCTCTGAAAATGAGGTTGAAAAGCAGGAGCCCAAAATTCTTGTAAGAAGTATATTTGACCCGTCGTCACATCATGCTGTATCAAAGCCGAAGTATGAAAGCTCCGAAAAAGCTCCCGTAAATAAAGGTGCAAAAAGAGTCACGGTAAATCTTTCGTCGCTTGGAGGAACAGAGCAAGTTCCGTCTCAAAGCCGATCAGTACCGTTTACGCCTCAAAAAATAGCACAGGACCTGTATTTGAAGGTGCCGTCGGAGAATTGCCGTGAATTTGAAACGATAAGAAGCGTGCTTGATATATACAATTACGGCAAAACAGAGGTGTTCATATATTTTGACGACACCAAAAAGCTTTGCCGTGCACTTGATACAAAGGTTGAAACTACCGATATAATGCTTAATCGTCTTAAGGAAATTCTTGGCGAAAATAACGTAAAAATGAAGGATAAAAAATAGCACAAAAAGGGTGTAGCACAGTTGAATGCTACACCTGATTTTTTGTATGATGGGCACATTGACACATTTTTTTGTATCAAAATGCTAATTTTACCACGGCCACTTAATAATTATCTGTTGCCGATGGATGTATAATCCTTAACATTGTAAATGGTTTTGTAAGCAGGACGCATAATTTTGCCGCCAGTAAGTAATTCCTCAATTCTGTGAGCACACCAGCCGGCAACACGTGCCGAAGCAAAGAGGGGTGTGTAAAGCTCGGAGGGAATACCTAACATTCTGTATATAAGACCTGAATACATATCGACATTAGCACACATAGCTTTGTCGTTGTCGCGTACATCCTTGAATACACAAGGGGAGAGAGCCTCGATTTTCTGAAGTAAATCAAATTCAGACTTAAAGCCTTTCTTCTCAGCAAGAGCTGCGGCGTGCTTTTTGAGAATTACTGTTCTTGGGTCGCTCTTTGTGTAAATAGCGTGCCCCATACCGTAGATAAGACCGCTTCCGTCGCCTGCTTCCTTGCGTAAAATCTTTGCAAGATATGCACTGACCTCGTCATCGTCGTTCCAGTCCTTGACGTTTTCCTTGATTTCGGAGAACATATTTTCAACCTTAATGTTGGCACCGCCGTGCTTGGGTCCTTTAAGAGAGCCGATTGCGGCACCGATTGCCGAATAGATGTCGGTGTTGGCACTTGTTACGGTACGGCAGGTAAAGGATGAGTTGTTACCTCCGCCGTGTTCTGCATGAAGAACAAGACAGATGTCAAGAAGCCTTGCCTCGTCCTCGTCAAAGGAGACGTCCTGACCCAAAATTCTCATAAAGTTCTGAGCTGTTGCAAGACCTTCCTTGGGTCTGTGAAGGAGAAGACTGTCCTGGTCGAAAATGTGTTTTTTCACAGAGTAGGCGTGAGCCGCAATAACGGGAAGCCTTGCAATAAGCTGAATACTTTGACGAAGCTGATTTTCAATAGACATATCCTCAGGATTTGAGTCATATGTATATAATGAAAGAACGCTTGACTGCATCTTGTTCATAATATTGGGGCTGGGAACACGCATAATAACGTCATCCGTAAAATTCTGAGGTAGGAAGGAATAAGAGTTGGTCAAGGCCTTGAAGGATTCAAGCTGCTCCGTTGTGGGAAGAAAACCGAAGAGGAGAAGAAAAGCGATTTCCTCGTAACCGTATCTGTTTTCCTTGGTGTAGCCGTCAATAAGATTCTGAACGTCGTAGCCTCTGTAAAGAAGACGTCCTTCGTCGGGCATTTTTTCGCCTTCGTAAAGAATGTAACCGTGAACAAGGGCAATGTTGGTTACACCTGCCACGATACCCGAACCGTCAAAGTTACGTAAGCCTCGCTTTACGTTGGCACTCTGAAAAGCCGTGGGATTTATGGCATAGCTTTCCTTGCACATTTCGGTGAGCTGTTTAAGTGAATCGGGATAATTGTCTGTAAACATAACTATGTTCCTTTCGCTTGAAGAACGGATAATAGTAAAAACCGATGCTTCTCAAATGTATATTGTGCAGTATATCATAAACATATCAAAAATGCAAG
>JAZRKT010000054.1:0-8106 GCA_045646465.1 Eubacteriales bacterium
ATTACAAGAATTCTGTCGCAGACGCCGAGAAGCTCCGGCATTTCAGAGGAAACCATAATGACGCCCTTGCCTTCGTCTGCAAGCTTGCCGATAAGACGGTAAATTTCAAACTTTGCACCTACGTCAATGCCTCGTGTGGGCTCGTCAAGAAGCAGTATCTTGGGCTGTGTAAGAAGCCACCTGCCAAGGATAACCTTTTGCTGGTTTCCGCCTGAAAGCGTGCGGATTTTGGTTTTGCCGGACGGCGTTTTTACGTTCATAGCTTTTATGACGTAGTCGGTGCTCTTTTTGATTTTCGAGCTGTTGAGAAAGGGCCCTGTTCTGTGCTTGTCAATGCTTGAAATAACTGCGTTTTCGCTGACGGGAAGTATGCCGAAAATACCTGTGGCACGCCGTTCCTCAGTAAGAAGAGCAAAACCGTTGTTTATTGCATCCCTTGCATTTTTGTTGTAAATTCTTTTACCCGAAAGATATATTTCTCCTTCTTTTCTAGTGAGAATTCCGTAAAGAGTTTCAAGAAGCTCTGTTCTTCCCGAGCCGTCAAGACCTGCAACACCTAAGATTTCTCCCTTTTTCAGGGTGAAGGAAACGCTGTCAAGACGGTTGTAGAGACCTGACATATTCTTTACTTCAAGAAGCGTCTGCGATAAATCCCGCACCGATGGCTCGGGGTATCTGTCTGTCAGCTCTCTGCCCACCATAAGGCGTATGATTTCTTCCATTGTCAGCTCCTTTGCGGGGCGTGTGGCGACGTGCCTGCCGTCACGCATTATGGTGATGTCGTCGGAAATTTTCAGTATTTCCTCCATTTTGTGGGAGATATAAATAATACCGCAGCCCTTTTCTTTCAGCATTTCAATGATTTTGAAAAGATGCTCAACCTCCTTTTCAGTAAGGGAGGAGGTAGGCTCGTCAAAGACAATTATTTTGGCGTCGTATGAAACAGCCTTTGCAATTTCAACCATCTGGCGCATTGAAACCGATAGCTTTCCCATAACCGTTTTGGGGTCAAGCTTAAGCCCCAGTCTTGACAAAATTTCACTTGTTTCCCTGTGCATACGCTTTTCCTTTACAATGGGAAAAAGCTTGTGCAATACAGGCAGACGTCCCATCCACATATTTTCGCTTACATTTCGTTTAAGCGCCTGATTAAGCTCCTGATGCACCATAGCAACTCCGCTTTCAAGCGCCATTCGAGAGTTTCTGAAGTCAACCTCACTGCCGTCAACGTAAATATGACCGCTGTCCTTTTTATATACTCCGAAAAGACATTTCATCAGCGTTGATTTTCCTGCACCGTTTTCACCCATAAGGGCGTGAACTGTGCCTTTTCTCACGGTAAGCGAGACGTCCTGCAGAGCCTTTACACCGGGAAAGGATTTGGATATATTTTCCATTTTCAATACAATGGCTTCTTGCTGCAAAACCTGCACCTCCAACCTTTAAAGCCCGTGTCTTGTTATTCTTCACCTAAATATGCAGAATAGGGGATGCTGATTTTCCAGGAACCCGTGATGTTGTCGCGGTTGATTTCGTGAAGTGCCTCGTTACCCGTGATAAAGTTGTCAAGCACCTTGATGATAGTTTGCGCCATACCTTGAGCATCCTGCTTGACAGTACCTGTCATAGAGCCGTTTCTAATGGCACTTTTTGCGGCATCGGTGGCATCAACTCCGAAAACGGGAATGGTAACTGAGCTTGTGGGGAGATTGTAGCCTGCGCTTTGAAGTGCAGAGATGGCACCCAACGCCATTTCGTCATTGTTGGCAAGAACAAGCTCAACCATATTGTCTGTGTTTTCGCTGTATTGGGCAAGAATTGTGCTCATATAGTTTGTGGCAGCGGCACTTGACCATAAGCCGTCCTGGTCAACAAGATACTTGTTTTTGTTGGATTCGTCGTAGTACATAAGGCTTTGATAACCGTTTTCGGTTAAAATTCTGTCGCAGTCTTCAACGGCAAAGCGTGTTCTTGCAATTGCCTCCATATTGCCCTCCTGACCCTTGAACATAACGTAGCTTATTTTTCCGTCGCCGTTAAGGACAACCTTATCAAAATTTTCCACAAGATAGTTGCCTGTCATTTCGCCCTGAAGTCTGCCAGCCATTTCGTAGTCGGTGCCTATAAAAATACATTTTTTGTACTTGCCTATAACATCCTCGTCAACGCTTCTGTTGAAGAAAATTACGGGAATATCCTTTTCCTTTGCCATATTGATAATGTTGACGGCGGCATCCTCGGAGCCTGTGTCAACGACGTTTACTATCAGAGCCTTTGCACCCTTTGCTATAGAGGTCTGAATCTGCTCGGTCTGGGTTGTCTGATTGCCGTTGGCGTCGTAGTCGTTGAAAATAACGCCCGACTCCTTAAGCATTTTGTCCATATTGCTTCTTACGCCGGAAATGTATGTGTCGCTGAAAGTGTAGTAAAATACGCCAACCTCTCCGTCGCCGCTTTCTTTTTTTGAAAAATTACAGGAGCACAGGTTAAGTGCACAAAAAACCGCTAAGATGAAAAAAGTGATTCTTCTCATTTGCTTGTATACCTCTCTTTTAATTTTGGTTGTTTTTACGCTTTTTATTGTTTGCAGGGTGTTTGTAAATATTCACGTATGTTTGGATTATTCCTCTTTTTGTTAAAACTTATTCCAAACATATGCCAAAAAATACGCTCTCAATATGTGCATAAGTAACAAACTTAAAAAAACACGTAATTTTTTGGATATTTTCACTAAATGGCTATTGACTTTTTATAAAAAATAGTGTAATATATATACAAGAAATCTTAGAGGTAACTCTTATAGATAAATCACCCACAAGGAGGAACACATTATGTTAAAAATCTTCGCAGGACTCAAGGGTTCCGGAAAAACAAAGCACCTTATCGAAATGGTAAACGCAGCTCAGGAAAAGACATCGGGTAACGTTGTATGTATCGAAAAGGGCACAAAGCTCATTCACGAAATCAATCCACAGACCAGACTTGTTGATATATCGGAATATTCTGTTGACACAGCCGAAAAGCTATACGGATTTATATGTGGAGCGCTCAGCGCAAACTTCGACATTACAGATTTGTTTATCGACTCTGCTTTAAAGATCTGTGCAGAAGACCTTGCAGGCTTTGAAAAGTTTGCACTTGCGGTACTTCCCATTCTCGAAGCAAGAAACGTAAGCTTTACGATGACAGCTTCCATAGAGGTTGACAAGATTCCCGCATCCCTTAAGGAATACCTTGCTTAAGAAAGGGTACGCCAAAGAACAAAATGACCCCGTCCGGATGGACGGGGTTTGTTTTTGCTGTAAACTTTGAAATGTTAGTAAATAGAAAATTAAAAAAGTTGTTTATTAAAAAAATTGGAAAACCTGCATTATAATTTCAGCATATTAGTGAAAATAACGCAAAAAATAAATTCGAGTCTGAAGGAGGCTTGAATTTATGAAAATCAAAAATACAATTATAATAATGATATGTGCACTTTGCGCAGTTGTGATGTGTTCCTGCTCAAGAGATATGATGAGAACAGGCACAAATCTTAAGAACGATGCAAAAAGAGGCATTGACAACGCTATAAGAAACGGCGAAAACGTAGTGGATTACGGTATGGGAGCCTTGGATAACGGCTATGGTAGCGCAGGTGAAGGCTACTACAGAGGCGGCAGAGGAATGAATGACGGCTTTGGCACCTACGGCGCAAACAGCGGCTACAGCTCCTATGTAGGAAACGAAACAACAACTACCGTTACGGGAAGTGACGGCGGAATGGACCTTTTTCCAACAATCCGTGATAATTCCCGTGACAATTTCGGGCAGGTGAATACTACCAACGGCTCGTCTGACGGTGGTATGGGCGATATTTACGATGACACTGATAGCAACAGAAATTCGCTGAGAACAGATAAGTTCAATAAAAAGTACGTCAAAAAGTAAAATATGAGGGCAACTCTTATAAGTGAGCTGCCCTTGTTTTTTGTTAGTTATTCTTTTTGCAAAAAAAACTTGCTTCGGCGTGCCGTATTGTGAGGCTCGCAGCATACGTCATTTTCAAAGCAAAGCCTTTCAACAACGTTACCTGTCTGTACGTAAAGGCTTATAAAATTTTTTTAAAAAATAAATTTTAAAGCTTTTTTTCAAGATTTGCTCTTATTGCAACAATAAAGTCCTTTGTATTTACGGGCTTTGCTTCGATGTCCTCGGCAAGGTTTACAAGGTCCTTTGTCATAATACCGCTGCAAAGGGTGTCAATGCACGCCTCCTCAAGCTTGTCTGCAAAAGACATAAGCTCGGGAAGCTTGTCAAGCTCGCCTCTTTTTCTTAAAGCTCCCGTCCAGGCGTAGATTGTTGCCATAGGATTGGTGCTTGTTTCTTCGCCTTTCAGATGCTTGTAGTAATGACGTGTTACCGTGCCGTGAGCTGCCTCGTACTCATAATTTCCGTCAGGACTTACAAGCACGCTTGTCATCATTGCAAGTGAGCCGAATGCCGTTGAAACCATATCGCTCATAACGTCGCCGTCGTAGTTTTTAAGTGCCCAGATGTAGCCGCCTTCGCTTCTGATTACACGTGCAACAGCATCGTCGATAAGGGTGTAGAAATATTCAATGCCAAGCTCCTCGAACTTTGCCTTGTACTGCGTTTCGTAAAGTTCTGCAAAAATATCCTTGAAGGTGTGGTCGTACTTTTTGCTGATGGTGTCCTTGGTTGAGAACCACAGGCTCTGTTTTGTGTCAATGGCAAACTTGAAGCAGGAGTGAGCAAACGCTTTAATGGAGCTTTCCTTGTTGTACTGACCCTGAAGGATACCACCGCATTCAAAATCGTAAATCTTTTCTCTAATTTCCTTGCCGTCCTTCTCTGTATAAACAAGCGAGGCTTCTGCTCCTTGGGGAACCTTAAGCTCTGCCGCCTTGTATACGTCGCCGTAGGCATGACGGGCAATAGTAATGGGCTTATTCCAGCTTCTTACAGCGGGCTTAATGAAAGGCAGAAGAATAGGTGCACGGAAAACGGTGCCGTCAAGAACGGCTCTTATTGTGCCGTTGGGGCTCTTCCACATTTCGGTGAGGTTGTATTCTTCAACTCTCTGCGCGTTGGGTGTAATGGTTGCGCACTTAACGGCAACACCGTATTTTTTGTTGGCGTTTGCTGCATCCCAGGTAACCTGATCCTTTGTTTTTTCTCTTTCGGGAAGACCGAGGTCATAGTACTCTGTCTTTAAATCCACAAAGGGCAAAAGAAGCTCGTCCTTAATCATCGTCCAGATGATTCTTGTCATTTCGTCCCCGTCCATTTCGACTAAGGGGGTTGTCATTTTGATTTTTTCCATAGTTCAATACCTCTTACTTTTCTTGAAAGAAAAGGTAAGCAAAAGAACTTTATATTGTCACCTTTTCTTTTTATGATGAAAATTTAACTATTGTTCTCGATTGGACAATAACACCACCAAGCAACGGCGGTGTTATTTGCCGCAGAATTAAATAGTATACTTGCCTTGAAAGAAAAGGTAAGCAAAAGAGCTTTATATTGTCACCTTTTCTTTTTATGATGAAAATTTAACTATTGTTCTCGATTGGACAATAACACCACCAAGCAACGGCGGTGTTATTTGCCGAAGAATTAAATAGTATACTTGCCTTGAAAGAAAAGGTAAGCAAAAGAACTTTATATTGTCACCTTTTCTTTTTTTGATTGAAAATTTTCTCTTTGCTTGCTTTATCTTTTTATTAAAGAGAAAGTAAGTGCTTTGCATAATAATTCATAAGACAGCCGTCCATAATAATTTCCTTTTCCTCAGGGGTAAGTCCCTTGACATAAAGGGTTATGTCAGCAACCACACCGTCTTTTCTTATAACCTTTGCAGGAAATTCTTCGGTGCCGCTTGAGATTTTGCTCTTGACGTCGGGAACAAATACAAAATCGCCGTCACTGTATTCAAATTTTTCGCTTTCATCTATGGTGAAGGGGAGAATACCCCAGTTGATGCAGTTGCTTCTGTAGCGCTTGGTGGCAAATTCATAGCAGATGTTTGCAAAGCCGCCAAGAACCTTCTGGCAGGAAGCAGCCTGCTCGCGTGCCGAGCCGTCACCCGGCTTGTTGGCAAATACGCAGGAGCCGAACTGGGTGTTCTTGGATAATTCGTCGGCGTTTCCTACCTTGGAAAGAGCAAACATTATTTTGTCGGATACATTTCCTTCTCTTCTTGCCCGTTCATCCTTGTCGCACGCCTTGCTTCTTTCAACGTATTCGGGAACACGGCGGGAGAGGGCAAATTCCGAAAGTCTTAAAGGATTGCTTCTGTAGGAAGAGGTTTCGCCTGAAGGAATAAGCTCGTCAGTGGTAGTTACGGGGTCGCGGATAACGGCACAAAGCTCAACCAGAAGATTGTCCGAAAGCTCGTACATCTTTGGCCAGTCTGTGATGTTGGGACCGAGAATCAACTGCTCGTCGGGGTTTGCCTTGCCGTAGCCGTAGTAAAGTCTGTTTTCGTAAACTGTCTTGTCGAAGTGATATTCAAAAGGCGTGTAATCGTAGTCGAGGTCTGTTGCCGCCGTAATTACACCGCCACAAGCTGCCGTTGCCGCAATGCTTCTTGAGTCCATAAGTGCAACGCCTGCAATCTGTCCCTCGCCCGGCTTTGAGCCTTCACGGTTGGGGAAGTTTCTTGTGGTGTGGCGCAGTGAAAGACCGTTGTGACCGGGAACATCACCTGCACCGAAGCAAGGACCGCAAAAGGACGGCTTTATAACGGCACCTGAGCGCAAAAGCTTTTCGGTAACGCCGATTTTTGCAAGCTCAATGCTTGTGGGAACGCTTGTGGGATAAACGGAAAGTGAGAAATATCCGTTGCCCGTGCTTTTTTCGTCAAGGATTGCCGCAGCTTCAACGATGTTGTCAAAAATACCGCCTGCACAGCCTGCAATCACGCCCTGGTCGGCATAAACCTTGCCGTCGCGAACCTTGGAAACAAGGTCATACTTTGCACCCTTGAATTTTTCCGCTGCTTCCTTTTCAACGCCGGCTAAGATTTCAGCGGCATTTTCGTTGAACTCGTGAATGGTATAAGCGTTTGATGGGTGGAAGGGAAGTGCTATCATGGATTCCTGCTTTGAAAGGTCAATTTCAATCATGCTGTCGTAGTAGGCAACCCTTGCAGGCTTAAGCTCCTTGTAACATTCGGGACGCTTGTGTGTTTCGTAGAATTTCTTTGTTATTTCGTCTGTTTCCCATATAGAGGAAAGACAGGTGGTCTCGGTTGTCATAACGTCAATGCCGTTTCTGAAGTCGATAGGCAGATTTTTAACACCGGGGCCGACAAATTCAAGCACCTTGTTTTTAACAAAGCCTTCGGCAAAAGTAGCTTTTACAAGGCTGAGTGCAACGTCGTGAGGACCTATGCCACGTCTGGGTGCACCTGTAAGATATACAAGCACAACCTCAGGACGCTTTACGTCGTAGGTGTTTTTAAGTAACTGCTTTACAAGCTCAGGACCGCCCTCGCCTACGCCCATTGTGCCAAGAGCACCGTAGCGCGTGTGGCTGTCAGAGCCGAGAATCATACCACCGCATTTTGCAAGCTCTTCTCTTGCATAAGAATGGATAACGCTTTGATTGGCAGGTACATATATACCGCCGTACTTTTTAGCGGCAGACAGACCGAAAATGTGGTCGTCCTCGTTAATTGTACCGCCAACGGCGCAAAGGCTGTTGTGGCAGTTTGTCATAGCATAGGGGATAGGGAATTCCTTAAGACCGCTTGCACGTGCTGTCTGGATAATACCTACATATGTAATGTCGTGAGACACTAATGCGTCAAATTTTATATGAAGTACATTTTCGTCCTCTTTTGTGTTGTGGCTGTCGAGGATGCTGTAAGCTATAGTACCTTTTCTTGCTTCCTCCTTTGAAACATCACTTGTATTTGTCGGTTTTCCGTTAACAAGATAAATGCCTTCTTTGTGCAGTGTAATCATAATAGTCCTCCGATAAAAAATATACTTTATTATACTAAATTATTGCCCCTGTGTCAATAGAAATACAGTGTAAATTGTGTAAATTCCTCAATTGATTTTTGTGAAAATCTACATATGCCGTAAAATGATGAATATA
>JAZRKT010000055.1:0-11060 GCA_045646465.1 Eubacteriales bacterium
TGTCAAGCAGTATAAATAAACAAATTGCAAAATTACTTGGGATTGTTTTTTGCGTTTTTTTGAAATTGGCTGAGATTTAAGTGAAAAGTATTCAGAATAATGAAAAAAGCAAAAACCGTAGTGACATTACGGCGTTTTTGGGTACAGTAAAAACAGACAATAAAAAAATAAGGGGGTGTAGCAAAATAAATTGTTACACCCCTATATTTGTTTATAATGCACAATTTTCGTAGGGTTCGATGCCCACATCGACCTGATACTTTTGTGCAAACTGCGAATGGTGTTACACCCCGTAACTTTTATCTTTTCATAATCTTCCCAGCAACGAAAAACAGCGCAAAGAACAGTATATTTGCAAGAACAATGCTTGCTCCCGTTGGCAGGTCAAAGAGCACCGAGGCGCATATTCCGAGGAAGAAACAGCACACCGAAACTATCCCCGAGCTGATTATTACGCTTTTAAAGGTTCTGCACACACGCATTGACGTAAGGGCAGGGAAGATAATGAGGCTTGATATGAGAAGTGCTCCCATAAGGCGCATACCAAGCACTATTATAAGCGCCGTAAGCACCGCCACAAGTCCGTTGTAAAGCTTTACGTTTATGCCCGAAGCACGGCAGAAGGTTTCGTCAAAGGTCACGGCGAAAATTTTGTTGTAAAACAGCAAAAACAGCAAGAGAACAGGGATACATACGCATATGCTCAGAGTCACGTCGCTTTCGGAAAGTCCCAAGATTGTGCCGAACATATAGCTGTTGAAGTCCTGATTCATTCCTCCACTTAAGGAGGATGCCGTAACGCCCACGGCAAGTGAGCCTGTTGACACAAGAGCAACTGCCGCGTCACCCTTAAGAGAGCTGTTTTCACCTAAGCGCAGCAGTAAAAACGCCGCCGCTATCACAACGGGAACAGCAACCGCAAGTGGCGCAAAGTTAAGTGCAGATGCCACAACAACTGCACCGAAGCCTACGTGTGAAAGCCCGTCGCCTATCATTGAGTAACGTTTAAGAACAAGGCTGACGCCGAGGAGTGCGGCACACAGGGAAATTATAATTCCGCCCACAACGGCTCTTTGCATAAAGCTCTGTGAAAAAACAAAATAAATAGTGTCAAGCATCGTCTTCACTTCCTTTCGTGAAAAGTCTGCCTGCGTCCGAGTCAAGGTAAAGTGAAGTCTTGCCGAAAAACAGCGGTTTTTTGTGCATATGAAGAATATGTGTCGAATATTTCAAAGATGCACGTATGTCATGGGACACCATAATAACGGTAATGCCGTGGTCGCGGTTAAGGTGGTAAATGAGGTCGTACATTTCCTCGGTCGCAACAGGGTCAAGTCCGGTTACGGGCTCGTCAAGCAAAAGCAGCGAGCGCGTTGCACATAAAGCTCTTGCAAGCAGAACTTTTTGCTGCTGTCCGCCCGACAGGGTGCGGTAGCACTTGTTTTTTAAGTGGGATATACCGAGGATTGCCATATTGTCAAGGGCGCATCTTTTGTCGCGGCGCGAGTAAATGCCGAAAAAGCTTTTTGCGCCGTCACAGCCTGTCAGCACAACCTCATACACGCTTGCGGGAAAATCCTTTTGTGCAGGTGTCTGCTGAGGAAGGTAGCCTATTTGCTTTTGTGTAAGTCCTTCTCCGTAGCAAAGAGCACCCGAGGAAGGCTTTTTCAAGCCCAGAAGTGCCTTTATGAGGGTGGATTTACCTGAGCCGTTTTCGCCGACGATGCAAAGGTAATCTCCCTTTGAAACGCTGAAATTTATGTCCTCGACGACGTTTTCTCCGTCATAGCCGAGGCTGAGATTTTGTGCCTGAATAAGTGCCATATCAGCTAAGTGCCTTTCTTAAATTTTCTGCGTTGAGCCTCATAAGCTCAGCGTATGTAATATTGCTTTTAAACTCATCGCTTGTTACGTTGTGACAGGAATGAAGAGTACAGATTTCGGCAGCTGTTTCCGAAACTACGGCAGAGGCAATTTTTTTATTGGAGAACTCCACAGTAAACACCACCCCAATGCCCTCGCTCTGCACCTTCTGTGAAATGGAAGCTATTGTCTTTGCGCTTGGCTCTGTTTCGGAAGAACAGCCGGGGAAAGCGGCGGTATATTCAATGCCATATTCATTTGCAAGATGGGTGAAGGGAAAACGGTCTGCCACAACAATTTCATCTCTTTTGGCGTTTGCCGTAATGTCACGAAAAAGACTGTCAATTTCAACAAGCTCGTCCTTGAATCTATTGTAGTTTTTGGTGTATTCTTCGGTGTTTTTAATATCAAGACTGCACAGAACGCTGTAAATGTGCTCGCTCAATTTTGCAGCATTTACAGGACTTGTCCACACGTGCTCATCATAGGTGTGGCTGTGGTCGGTGTCATCGCAGCTCTTTTCACCTTCGTGTAAATGTCCTTCGGGCGGACAAATGTCGGTAAAGGAAACAACCGTCATACTGTCATTTTCGGCAGAGTCAATAACGGACTGTGCCCAGGTGTCGCTTTCTCCGCCCGTGTATACAAACAAATCGCACGCCGATATTTTTGCCATATCTGAGGGCGACGGCTCGTATGTGTGCATTTCGCTTCCCGGCTTTATGAGCATTGTGAGATTTACCTTTTCGCCTGCTATCTGACGTACAAAATCGTAGTGGGGAAAGGCGGTTACAACAACATTTAACTTTTCGCTGTGTTTGGTATTGTCCCTTGAGCAGGAAGCTGACGTCAACAGTAAAACAAATATAAGGCATACAGCCAATAGTGCTTTTTTCATAAAATACCTCGTATATCGAAATTGAAAGTCATTTTCAAATTGCCGATATAGTATAACACAGTAATTACATATTGTCAAGAAAAAACGTTCAAAAATACATTTACAAAGTGTGAATTTGTGGAATACTGAACGTATAATGATAGTCGGAGATATTTGAAAAGGATATGATGGCAAAGGAATATGTTTCGGTAAGGCTTAACGGTGAGCAATGTCAGCGAGGGTCTTAGCTTTTCCAATCAGTTTTATTTTTCTACGGTGTTAAAAAACTGACGGGCGTTATCCCTTTAAATATATAAAAAGTTTTATTTGAAAATGATATATATTTGTAATATTTTTGCATTGACAATTGAAATTATTTTTGGTACAATGTAAAAGGTGAATTTTGGAATTGGAATTTGCCGTTAATAGGATTATTGAAAAAAAGACTTTTCTGTATGAGGAGTGTGGAAATTTAGTATGGAAAAAGCATTGGAAATGATTTTAGGACTTGCAATGGGACTTGTTCTTTTCTTGTACGGTATGGATCTTATGGGTGACAGCCTCAAGAAAATTGCAGGTGGTAAAATGGAGTCTATACTTGCAAAGCTGTCATCAAACAAATTTAAAGGACTTTTGCTGGGTTCTGCCGTGACGGCAATTATTCAGTCCTCCTCAGCCACAACGGTAATGCTTGTAGGCTTTGTAAACTCGGGCATTATGAAGCTGGGTCAGACTATAGGCGTTATTATGGGTGCAAACATTGGTACAACCGTTACGGCGTGGCTTTTAAGTACGTCTGCTATCGGTGACACAGCGGCAACCATACTTAAGCTTTTCAAGCCATCAACCTTTACTCCTGTACTGGCGGTTGTGGGCATAATCTTTACTATGTTTGCCAAAAACGACAAAAAAAGAAATCTGGGTGCAATACTGCTTGGTTTTGCCATCCTTATGTTTGGTATGGATACAATGTCCGGTGCTGTAAGCAGTCTTCGTGACAACAAGGCGTTTGTTGACATTCTTACAATGTTCAGCAATCCCATTCTCGGTATTGTTGTGGGTACTGTGTTTACAGCGATTATTCAGTCGTCCTCAGCATCTATCGGTATTTTGCAGGCACTGTCGCTGACAGGTGTTCTTAGCTTTTCTGCATCCTTGCCGCTTCTTCTGGGTATGAACATCGGTACAACCATTACACCTATTATCTCGTCTGCAACGGGCAACACCGAGTCAAAGCGAGTTGCACTTACCTGCCTTTACATCAAAATGATAGGCGTGGTGATAGTGACAAGTGTATTCTATATATTAAACGGCGTTTTGAGCTTCGGCTTTATGGAAAGTAATGTTCTTGCAAATCCCTTAAACATTGCCGTGGCACACACCGCTTTCAACATTATTTCAACAATTATTCTTATTCCCTTTGACAAGCTTATCGAAAAGCTTGCTATCATCACCATAAAGGGCAAGAAGGAAGAAAGAAGAAACGAGGTATTTGACGTGCTGGACGACAGATTCCTTGACGTTCCTGCTTTCGCCGTTGAAAAGTGCCGTGAGCTTGTTTGCGATATGGCGGTTATTGCTTCGGAATCCTTCAATATGGCAACAAAGCTTTTTGATAACTATACCGATGAAGGCTTCGCAAAAATACAGGAGCTTGAAGGCACCGTGGATAAATACGAGGATAAGACCAGCACATACCTTGTAAAAATTGCTGCAGCGAATATGTCGGCTAAGGACAGTAAGGTGGTAACAGAGCTGCTTCACTGCGTAGGCGATATCGAAAGAATTTCCGACCACGCTCTCAATATTGCAGAGGCTGCAAAGGAAATGCACGACAAAGAGGTTACATTTTCCGAAAATGCTCTCAAGGACCTTCACGTTATTACACTTGCCGTACACGATGTGCTTGAGCTTGCGGTAAATGCTCTTATCAAGGATGACCTTGAGCTTGCTGCAAGAGTTGAGCCCCTTGAACAGGTTGTTGACCGCTTAAAAAGAAAAATCAAGGCGGGACACATCAACCGTCTGCGCCAGGGCGACTGCACAATGGAGCTCGGATTTATTCTTTCTGACCTTCTTACAAACTACGAAAGAGTTGCCGACCATTGCTCAAATATTGCCGTATGCTTTATTGAAATTTCTCATGACTCCTTTGAAACTCACGAGTATCTGCACCAGCTTAAGGAAAGTGGCGAAGGCGAGTTCAAGACGATGTACGAGCAGTATAAGGCTAAGTACGTTTTATCGGAATAAAATCTAATATGACTTTAACTGTCTTTACTCATTTTGGGTAAAGGCAGTTTTTTGTTTTCAATTTTTTATATATCTATTGACAATAGCGGAATTTTCTGCTATAATACAAAATGAATAATTTCCGTTTACATTATTCAAAAAACAAAGTTTTTGGAGGATTTAGTTATGAAGAAGACACTCAGTATTATTCTTGCAGCTCTTATGCTTTTTACCGTAGTTCTTACAGGCTGCGTACAAAAGACAGTAACAGAAGGCAATGAAAACGTAGTTGACGAAGTAGTCAAAGAAGCTACAGTTGACAAGATTGTTCTGGCAACAGGTGGTAACACAGGTACATACTACGGCTACGGTATGGCAATGAGTACTGTTCTTGCAGACAAGACAGGCATAGCATTTGACGTACAGCCCACAGGCGCATCCAAGGCCAACATTCAGCTTGTTCAGCTTGGCGACGCAGATATGGCAGTGGTTCAGAACGACGTTATGTACTATGCATACACAGGTACAGACCTTTTCACAGGGGAACAGACACAGGACTTTGCGGCAATGGCAGTTCTTTATCCTGAGCTTTGCCAGATTATCGCTACAAAGGACAGCGGCATCAAGACAGTTGCTGACCTTAAGGGCAAGAGAGTTTCCGTTGGCGATGCAGGAAGTGGCGTTGAATTCAACGCAAAGCAGATTCTTGAAGTATACGGCATCGATATGAATAAGGACATCGAAAAGCAGAACCTTGGCTTCGGCCCTTCCGCAGATGCTCTCAAGGACGGTAAGATTGACGCATTTTTCTGCGTTGCAGGTATTCCTACAACAGCTATCGTTGACCTTGCAACAAACAACGAAATCGTTGCAGTTGAAGTTGAAGACGAAAAGTTTGCAGAGCTTTCTGCACAGTACGGCTTCTACACACAGCAGGTTATCCCCGCAGGCACCTACAAGGGCATGGACGAGGATGTAAAAACAGTTGCTGTTATGGCTACATACATTGTTGATGCAGACCTTCCCGAAAAAGCAGTTTACGACATCACAAAGGCTATGTTTGAAGGCAAGAACGAAATTGCACACGTAAAGAGCAACGAGCTTGACGTAAACAAGGCAGTTGATGGTATCCCCGCTGAAGTACCGATTCACGCAGGCGCACTTAAATACTACAAGGAAGTCGGCGTTGTTGCTGAATAATTTCTTTAGCAGATAATGAAGAAATACACAATCGCAGCCGTAGTTGTGATAATGATTACGGCTGTGTTGTTTTGTTTTGACTCCTGTGAGAGCAAGGGAGTAAAGCTTGCTCTTTGTTACGCCGAGACACAAGAGGTAATAGAGCTTTTTGATGTTGAGGAGGGAACAGAATTTTCTGTTGAGTTTATACATTCAGTAAATAAAAGTCCCGTGAAAGACGTCTTTGTTATCAGGGACGGAAAAATCATCGCTGACCGTACCGTTTACTCCGCATTTGGAGCAGGCGTGCAGACGGAGCTTGAAGAGGGACATATACTCAGTTACGATGAACAGGGGAATATGATTGTTTCCGGATTTAATACGGAGTTTCCGAAAGTTAAATGTATAGTGGGAACGGTGTATGACCACATTCTCGAAATAGGAGACGAGTCTATAAGCCTGACAGAGCTGTGCGGAAAAAACGCACATATTTATTTTGAATTGCAAAGGCGGTAAAACGGCAAAGGAGGACACAAAATGTCTGAAAACATTAAAATGTCGGCTGAAAATGCTGACACAAACGTAAAAAGTGCAGACGAGCTGATGGCAGAGTTTGACCGTGAATCAAACACCAGAAGATTTTCGGGCGAAGCGGCCACGGTTATCAAAATGCTTTTCCTCATTTTTGCAGGATTTGCTTTTCTTACAAGATTTGTTACTTTTCCTGAGCAGGTAAGAATGTCTGCTTTTTTGGGAATTGTAATGTTTGTGGGATTTCTTATTTATCCTACCTATAAGAAGCAGTCAAAGCACGGCAACTATATTCCCTGGTATGATTACATTCTTGCAACAGCTGCGGCAACACCCTTTTTCTACTACGCAACCAACTTTGATGCAATTGCTTCAAAGGCGGCTATGATAAGACGTGACGAGCTTGCGATTATAATGGGTGTTGTGGCTCTTGTGGCTGTTTTTGAGCTGTGCAGAAGAGCGGTTGGGCTTCCTATTCTTTTTGTGGCAGGCGGCTTTATTGCATATGCCTTCTACTACGGAAAAACTCTTGATGCTGTTGTGTATGACCTTTTCTATACAACAAACGGTATTTTTGGCTCACCCTTAAACGTTTGCTCAACATTTATTGTATTTTTTATCATTCTTGGCGCATTCCTGGAAAAAACGGGTATAGGCAACTTCTTTGTTGACCTTGCAAACTCCGTTGCAGGCTGGGCAAGCGGCGGACCTGCAAAGGTTGCGGTTATTTCCTCGGCTCTTGAAGGTATGTACTCAGGCTCATCTGTTGCAAACACCGTAGGAAGCGGCTCTATTACCATTCCTACTATGAAGAAAATAGGTTATAAGCCTGAATTTGCAGCAGCTGTTGAAGCGGCGGCTTCCACGGGCGGTCAGATAATGCCTCCCATTATGGGTGCGGCGGCATTCCTTATGACAGAATATGTTGAAGGCTATACATACCCTATGATTGCTGTTGCAGCTATCCTGCCTGCAGTGCTTTACTTTGCAGGTATCTTCCTTATGATTCACTTTGAAGCAAAGAAGCTCGGTCTTGAAGGCCTACCCAAGGAAAGCATTCCCAACTTTTTTAAGCTTCTTCTCCGTAAGGGCTATCTGCTTTTGCCTATCGTAATTCTTGTTGCGATGATGTCGGGCGGAAGCACTCCCGCACAGTCCGCTTGTATGGCGATTGTTGCAACGCTGGCAATTATGTTCCTGACAGATGCGGTTAATATAATTAAGAATAAGAAGATTAACAAGCTCGCTGACCTTGAAATATTGCTGCCTCTTGTTGCTTTTGCGTTGCTTTATTTCGGTGCAGGCTTTGAGCTTGAAAACGCAGGACTTATATCGGGCATATTCTACATCCTTGTTGCTCTCGGAAATAAAAATACTACAGAGTCGGGCAAGGTTGCGGTTGACGCAATTGAAGCAGGTATGAAAAATTCTATGGGCGTAACTGCGGCGTGTGCAATTGCAGGTATCGTTTCGGGAGTTGTTTCAACAACGGGTCTTGCCTCCACTCTTCTTGACTTTATCAAGACTGCCTCACACGGTATTCCCGTGCTGGCGCTGTTTATGACAATGATTGCCTGCATAGTTCTGGGTATGGGCGTTCCCACAACCGCAAACTACGTAATTATGGCGACAACAACGGCACCTATTCTTGTAACACTCGGCTTTGAGCCTATTGCGGCGCATATGTTTGTGTTCTACTTCGGTATCGTTGCGGACATCACTCCTCCCGTAGCTCTTGCAGCTTACGCAGGAAGTGCCATTGCAGGCTCAAATCCTCTGAAAACAGGTGTTACGGCTACAAGACTTGCAATTGCGGCATTTATTATCCCTTATATTTTCGCACTTAATCCCAAGATGCTCTTTGTAAACGCATCGGTGCTTGAGGTTGTGCTGATTATCCTTACAAGTATTGTCGGAATATTTGCAATTGCGGCGGGACTTGAGAGCTATATGTTCAGAAAGCTTAAGCTTTATGAGGTTATTCCTCTTATCGTCGGCGGTCTTCTTATGATTTACCCCGGTCATATTTCTGATGTAATCGGTTTTGTAATTGTTGCGGCAATTACTGCAGAGCAGTTTATTGGCGCAAAGAAAGCAAAGAAACAGCTTGACGCTCAGTAAAATATCGTAATAATGACGGGCGGTGCTTGTACATAAGTGGCCGCCCTTGAAAATTTTTCGGGAAATTTTAAAAAAACTATTGACAAGACGGATTAAATGTGTTATTATACTTGGGACAAAGAAGCAGAGCAATCTCACCCGGCGCTGATTGAGGCGTAAGGTTAATACCGAAGGACAGGCGATTTGTGTCGCTGTGTCTTTGTGTGGGTATTGTTTTGCGAAGGTTATATGACCTTCGTTTTTTGTTTCGCCGAAAGGTAATTTTTTTGGAGGTGTTATTTATAGCAACCAAGGAGCTTTCAATCAACGAAGAAATAAGTGCCAAGGAAGTCAGAGTTATTGACGAAAACGGTGAGCAGGTAGGTGTTATCGCTACAAGCGCAGCACTTTCAAGAGCTTACGAAAAGGGTCTTGACCTCGTTGAAATCTCTCCCAACTCCGCACCGCCCGTGTGCCGTATTATGGACTACGGAAAGTACAGATTTGAAAGAGAGAAAAAGGAAAAAGAACAGAGAAAGAAGCAGACAACAATTGATATCAAGGAAATACAGCTTTCCTGCCGAATCGATACCCACGACTTTGAAACGAAGCTTAAGCACGCCCGCAAGTTTTTAGAGGGCGGAGCAAAGGTTAAGGTTTGCATAAAGTTTAAGGGACGTGAAATGAGCCACACCGCCATCGGCCTTGAGGTTATCACAAAGTTTGGCGATGCTTGTACCGACCTTGGCGTAATCGAAAAACAGCCGGCACTTGACGGACGTCAGATGATTATGTTTATCAATTCCAAGCTTAACCTTCCTCAAAACGGAGGAGCAAAAAAATAACCTCGGCAGCATAAAACGGTCATATTAAAAAAGTATATTATAATTGAAAGGATTGTTTAACTATGGGAAAGCAGAAGTCACACAAGGCTACAGCAAAGCGTTTCAGCGTTACTAAGGGCGGCAAGGTAAAGTACAATCAGAGCCTCAGACGTCACAAGCTCGGCATCAAGACTCCTAAGAGAAAGCGTCAGCTCAGAGGCGGCGCAATCCTCAGCGAAAGCTTCGCACCTATCGTAAAGAAGCTCATTCCTTACGCATAAGTCAAAGCAAACCTGATTTAAATTTGAAAATTGAAAGGATAGTGACATAAATGGCAAGAGTTAAAGGCGCTCTTATGACAAGAAAGAGACGTAACAAGGTATTAAAGGCAGCTAAGGGTTACTGGGGTGCAAAGAGCAAGCACTTCAAGATGGCAAAGCAGGCTGTAATGAAGAGCGGAAACTACGCATTTGTAGGCAGAAAGCTCAAGAAGAGAGAATTCAGAAAGCTCTGGATCACAAGAATCTCTGCTCAGGCTAAGGTGAACGGTATGAACTACTCTACCTTCATGAACGGTCTTAAGAAGGCAGGCGTTACTCTCAACAGAAAGATGCTCGCTGAAATCGCAGTTAGCGACAAGGCAGGCTTCGCAGCTCTCGTTGAACAGGCTAAGGCTGCTCTCTAATCTAATATTAAATAGAGAACTTGCAACTACTCGTTCATGGGTAGTTGCTTTTTTTGTTAGTTTCTTTTTTTATTCTTTTTTCTACATATTATATTATGTATTTGGTTGAGAGTTACTTTTTTTGTTTTCTTTTAAAGTTACTTTATGTAACGCAGGAGTGTTTCGGCACTGCAGTGCCGACATTCTTTTGACCTAAGCGTCAAAAAAGATAGTTTAATGTATCGCAAGGAGGTTTCGTCCGTTGCGACGGACGAGTAACTTTGTCCTAAGCGACAAAGTAACCAAAGCGCTTCCCCTCAATGGAGGAGTCCTCGGTGTGCGTACAGGCGAAATTACTGCTACACCACACACTCCTACTTACTACTAATCGGCACCCCTGCTGAATACCTCCAGCCGGGGAGGCTTCCACCTTTCTTTAGCCGTAGTGCGGATTTTTATTATTTATAATCGGTGTTGCCTTTTGCTCTCTGCTAAAGGTGATTGTAATTTTAACGGTGTTATAATACTCAAAAACGGCAGCATTTTTTATATTCGCCAAGCGAGAACACCAACTTTCTGCCTCATTGTTGCTGTACTGCTTATTAAAGTGGAAGCACATCTCACGGACAAGCTTTGCAACAAACCCCAAACTTTTTATCGGTGCCAATCCAAGCACCCCACCCAAAAAGAGGGTGGAAGGATCCCCACCGTGGAGGGAAGACAGCGGAGGTCGGGAGCATTACCTAACGGTACGTACTACCCGACCGACGGAGTCCTTAATCTACGACGG
>JAZRKT010000056.1:0-1508 GCA_045646465.1 Eubacteriales bacterium
GAGAAGTATAAAGACCTGTCTTGTATCCTGCTTCTTTAAGTATTGATGCTAGGCAGGAGCACATCGAGCCTTTGCCGTTTGTACCTGCAACGTGGACAAACTTCAGCTCCTTATGGGGGTTGCCCATAAGGGAGAGCAGCCTGTTTGTTCTGTCAAGACCGGGCTTTGAGCCAAGCCATTTTGTTTTGTGAATATACGAAAGAGCCTCTGTTATCGTCATCATTTTTCCTCTTACAGCTTTTTTAAAGCTTTTTGTAACGGTGTATACAAAATGCAAATCAGAACAGCATCTATAGCCACTCCAATAAGCATTGACGGAACACGTGTTATAAGCATCGGTACAAAGCCGACACCTCTCATAATGCTTAAGCCGTAGGTGGTTATTATCACAGATGAAAGCATATGGCTTACAATCACCGCTGCAAGAAGAACTGCGCTTTTTGCCAATGCTCCGCTTTTCGGTCTGTTTTTAATACAAGAGCCTTTATAAATGAGTCCCGGCACAAGTCCCGTCACAAGGGGTGCAAGCGTGAGAATGGGAAACGGTGCATATCCGCTTATCAGGCATCCCAACAGGTCACTGACAACTCCGCACACGCCTCCCATAACAGGCGACACAAGAAGTCCTGCAAGAATTATGGGGACATTTGCGAAGGTTATGCGTATATCCATAGTGTTTGAGGGCGGTGTGATTGTGATTATTCTTTCAAAAATAATTGAAAGAGCCGTCAGCATCGCCGAAGCGGTAATCTGATAAATCCGTTTTTTTGACACAAAAATACCTCCTGTAATTTGCTACATACAGGAGGCAAAAAATATATCTTTACACAGTATGCAGCAGCGGGATGCGAAAACCTCACCGCAAGACATAAGTCTTTTCGTCCGAAAGGCAAACTCCCCGTCCCTTCGGCACTTGACGCACAGGCCTTCTACTCTGCTTTGATAAAGCTATTTTAGCACCTTTATATCAATATGTCAATACTTACTTTTTGCAAATATAAAAAATTTAAAGCTTTATATTTACAAAATCCGTCTTTTATGATAAAATTGCTGATAACAAACTACAGGAGCATATATATGAGTAAAGAAACACAAGCAGTCGAAATAACCAATATGATAATGATAGAGGACAAAAAGACAGCAAAAGCAGTCGTCCAGCACCGCCGTCTTTACTGGTGCGGTATCTGCTTTCCCGGCGGACACGTGGAAAAGGGCGAAAGCTTTGTACAAAGTGCTGTGCGTGAGGTATATGAGGAAACGGGACTTACCGTTAAAAATCTCAAGCTTTGCGGCACTGTCAACTGGGTAAACTCCGACGACAATTCAAGATATATTGTGCTGTGCTATAAAACAAGCGACTTTTCGGGAACGCTGAAAAAGGAAACGGAAGAGGGCGAGGTTTTCTGGGTTGACATAGACAAAATTGCACAAATGGAGCTGTGCCCACATTTTCAAGACTATCTTAAAATTTTCCTCGATGAAGTAACGGAATTTCACGGAATTAACCA
>JAZRKT010000057.1:0-12198 GCA_045646465.1 Eubacteriales bacterium
CTCGTGAGGTTTTTGCAGACGGTGCATTAAAGGCTGCTGCCTTTATGAAGGGCAAGGGTGCAGGAATGTACGATATGGGTTGTGTTCTCAGGGAAATGATGTAAGGGGTTTTCTTCTTCATCTTCTATAGAGTCAGGAATAACATGAAAGATAGCTGTAAGTAGCCCTCATGATGAAATTTGGTTAGTAGATACAAGTTTGTCAATGCAAATGTCTTTGACACTATATGATAAAAATGGAAATCTTGACAAAGCAGTTATTGGTGACAGCGTAACAACCTATGAGTATGATGGTTTTGGTAAACAAAAGATTGCCGATGGAAATTTTGTTGATGACGAACCGGGAAACATATTATATGGCCACTTAGGAAAAGCAATGGGATTTGATGATGAAATTCTTAAAATGGCAGGGGGTGCAGTGCAAGTATTTCAAGGTAGATCAAATTGGAAATTTGCATCTTCTTATTTTGATGATCCACGAGACCAAAAAGCAATACAGAAAGGTATTGATCTTTTTAGAAGTACCCATAGTTTTATATGGTGGTGATAAAATGAAAAAAATATTTTTATTTTATGGGATTCTTGTTGTATTACTACTATGTAGTATGTTGATAATATGTGGCAGATTGACAAAATGGGCTTTTGTTGAGTTGTTTTATGCGGAACCAACGGTTATACAAACTTACATTTCGCCTGATGGAAAATATACTGCTTACGTGTACGAAAGTAACGGCGGGGCTACGACGGGGTGGAGTTATCATGTTTCAATATTACCAAGTGAAAAAGAACTTGGTAAAGGGAATGGTAATGTATACATAAGCGGTATTCCTCCTATTAATTTGGAGTGGTTAAATAACAGCACGCTATATGTCAATGACTATAATAGTGTAAACACCACAAAACGTAAAGAAAAGATTTACGATATCAATGTGAGATTCAATTCTTTGGAAAAAAGATAATATAGTTACTGAATTACAAAAAGCGGTGCTGTTTTTGTGAGTAAAAACGGCAGACCGCTGGACAGCTGTTTATGGCGACAATCTTGAGGCAAAGTACACATATGACCATACAGGTTTAAGAACTTCCAAAACAGTAAACGGAGTGTTCACTCAGCTTGTCAATGATGGTCAGAATGTAGTTGCTCAATATGTTGACGGTAGAGCATCTTGTTTCTATCGTGGAAGTAGTCTCATTGGTTACACCAATTTCAACGGTAACGCTAATTACTATCAGTTCAATGCCCATGGTGATGTAGTATCAGTCCTTGATTGTTTTGGCAATACGGTTAAGAATTATGACTATGATGCGTTTGGTAAACAAAAGATTGCCGATGGAAATTTTGTTGATGACAACCCAATCCGTAGTTTATATTTACTGTCTTTACTCTTTTTGTGAGTGAAGGCAGTTTTTTTGTCGAGAAGCTCGACACCAGATGCCATAGGCAACCTTGGCTGAGATAGTATATTATCGGTGCTCGTAAAAGACGTCTTTGAGTAAAATTGAGTTAGTTTTATTATTAGCAGGAGTGTTTCGGCACTGCGGTGCCGACATTCTTTGTCCGAAGCGACAAAGTTACTCGTCGTCCGCAGACAACGAAATATCCTGTGATACATAAACGTAATTAAAAAGTACATAGCAAATGTCGTGCTGTGCAACGTGCACAAAAACGCTACTAAATATATAGCATAATTGTGCATTGAAAACAATAAAAATTTATTGTATAATATTAACAAGGACTTAGCTTTCAACCCAAGAAATTCTATTTAAAATGTATGAAAGAGTGCAGCCATTTACGCACTTCCTTAAATATAAAGCTGTGAAAGGAGCTAAAAGGTAATGGGCAATTTAATTGAAACAAAAAACATCAGAAACGTATGCCTTCTCGGACACGGAGGTAACGGAAAAACCTCACTTGCAGAGGCTATACTCTATTTAGCAAAAGAAACTGACCGTCTCGGAAAAACAGATGACGGAAATACAGTTTGTGACTTTGATGCAGAGGAAGTAAAGAGAAAATTCTCATTATCAACTGCAATTGCACCTCTCACATGGAAGGGCGTTAAGATAAACCTAATTGACACCCCAGGTTATCAGGATTTTTCGGGTGAAGTTGCGCAGGGTCTGAGAGTTGCAGGTACGGCTCTTATCGTTATGGACGCAAAGAGCGGTGTTGACGTAGGCAGCGAGCTTGCATGGGAATATGCCACTCGTGCAAGAGTGCCCAAGGCATTCTTCATCAATAAGATGGACGACGAAAACGCAAACTTCGGTAAAGCCATCGAGGCTATGCGTATCAAGTTCGGTAACTCCGTATGTCCTATCGAAGTGCCTATCATCATCGACAGACAGCTCAAGGGCTACGTTGACCTTGTAACTATGAAGGGCTTTGAATATCTCGGCGACGGCAAGACATCTGAAATTCCCGTCCCCGAAGAAAGCGTTGACAAGATTGCTCACTTCAGAGAAAGACTTGTTGAGTCTGTTGCTTCCACAAGTGACGAAATGCTTGAAAAGTTCTTTGAAGGCGAAGAATTTACACTTGAAGAAATGCAGGAAGCTCTTAACAAGGGCATTATCACAGGTGCGATTTCTCCCGTATTCGTAGGCTCCGCTGCAAAGGTAACGGGTATTGCATCCTTCCTTGACATAGTTGCCGCTTCCTTCCCTAATCCTTTAGACAGAATGGGTGAAAGAGATGCCGAAGGAAACAGCGTTAAGCCTTCTGAAATCGGCGACGCTTCTATCTTTGTATTCAAGACTGTTGCTGACCCGTTTGTAGGTAAGATGTCGTACTTTAAGGTTATGAACGGCTCTCTTAAGAAGGACACAACTCTTACCAACCGCAGAACAGGCAAGCCTGAAAAGTTCTCGCACATCTACGTAATCCGCGGTAAGAAGCAGATTGAAGTTGATGAGCTGTCCTGCGGCGATATCGGTATGACAGCAAAGCTTTCTGATACAAACACCAACGATACTCTCGGCGGTGCATTTGACTACGAAGCTATTACATATCCCAAGCCCTATATGAAGAAGGCTATCCTTCCTAAGGAAAAGGGCGACGAAGATAAGATTAGCCAGGGTATTGCAAGACTTCTTGAAGAAGACAGAACCCTGGTTTACGAAAACGACCCCGAAACAAAGCAGCTTACCGTTTCGGGACTTGGCGACATTCACCTTGATGTTACTGTTTCAAAGCTTAAGTCAAGATACGGAGCTTCCGTTGAGCTTAAGAATGCAAAGATTGCATACCGCGAAACCATCAAGAAGAGCGTTCAGGTTGAAGGTAAGCACAAAAAGCAGTCAGGCGGTTCAGGTCAGTACGGTCACGTTAAGATTACCTTTAGCCACGGCTTTGAAGACGGTCTGACCTTTACACAGAGCGTTGTAGGCGGAAGCGTTCCCAAGACATACTTCCCTGCAGTTGAAAAGGGACTTCTTGAAGCCATGCAGACAGGTGTTCTTGCAGGCTATCCCGTTGTTAACCTTGCGGCAGACCTCTTTGACGGTTCTTACCACGATGTTGACTCAAATGAAATTTCCTTCAAGCTTGCGGCTATCCTTGCATTCAAGGAAGGCTTGCCCAAGGCAGGTCCCGTTCTTTTAGAGCCTGTATACTCAATGCATATTTCGGTTCCCGAATCCCTCGTGGGCGACGTTATGGGCGACCTCAACAAGAGAAGAGGACGTGTTATGGGTATGAATCCCATTGAAGACAGAAACGGCTACACACTGATTGATGCCGAGGCTCCCCTTGCAGAGCTTTCCAACTATGTAATAAGCCTTCGTGCTATGACTCAGGGCCGAGGAAACTTTGATATGGAGCTTGTAAGATACGAGGAAGTTCCTGGTCCTACAGCTCAGAAGATTATTGACGACGCCAAAAAGGACGCTTAAAATTTAAAAACACTTTCAGAGGCTGCTTCAATGCGAGGCAGCTTCTTTCTTGATTTTTTTGTCACACCATAAATGCGCAAAGTTGAAAGTTTCGGTAAAAATCTTAATACTCTTGACATATACAAGGGTTATAATAACTATGTATATATAAAATTTACGGGGTGTTAGCTTGGATATAAATAACCAGCCTGATTTTTTTGATGACATAGATTTTGACAACCTGGACAGCTACATCGATTTTGACGAAAGCGCCGCCTGTGCTGAGCCATTTATTGAGTACGACAACAGACGGTATTCCTGCTCCTTTACGGGGCATAGAAAGCTGAGTCGGCATGAGCGCTTCGTTCTTATGCCAAAGCTTAAAAGTGTCATTCTGTACCTTATAAGCTGCGGAGTGAAGGAATTTCACGCAGGCGGTGCCGAAGGCTTTGACACGCTTGCAGCAGGAGTTGTTCACGAGATTTCAAAAACACACAGGGATATAAAGCTTATTATAGAGCTACCCTACAAACGAAGCGGAAATGAAAAGAGCAGCAGCCGTGACAGCCATATGCGCTCATTTATCCTTGACGTAGCCGATGAAGTCAACTGTCACGGCGAAAAGCCAAAAAGCTACGAGGAAGCCGTAAAAATGCTGTACAAGCGCAACCGTGTGCTTGTTGACAAATCTCACTACTGTGTGTGCTATCTTAAAACAAAGTCGGGAGGTACGGCATACACCGTAAACTATGCCGCCATTCGCGATACAAGCATATTCAATCTTGCCGAAAACTGATTTTACCCTTGAAATACATCTAAAGGAGTACATATTATGGACAAGAACAAGTACGAAATTATCAGACTTAAAATGGAAAGATGCGCCGAAGCTCTGAGAAAAAACAACATCTATTGCGAGTGTGTTGAAAACACCGACGAGGCTCTTGACGTCATTTCCACCCTTATACATCCTGGCGACACCGTTGCCGTAGGCGGCTCAATGTCCCTGTTTGAAGCCGGAGTTATAGATATGCTGAGAAACGGTACATACAACTTTCTTGACAGATACGAAAGTGGACTTACACCCTCACAGGTTTCTGATATTTATATGCAGTCCTTCGGTGCAGATGCTTACTTTATGAGCTCCAACGCCATCACCGAAAAGGGTGAGCTTTACAATGTTGACGGCAACGGCAACAGAATTGCAGCTCTTATTTACGGCCCTAAAAGCGTAATTGTGGTAGCAGGCTACAACAAAATTGTAAAGGACGTTGACGAGGCTAAAAAGAGAGTGTGCGAGATTGCAGCTCCATCAAATGCTGTAAGATTAAAGCTGGATTCTCCCTGCACACAGACAGGAAGATGCGTAAACTGTATGAGTGACAGTCGCATTTGTGCAACTGCCGTTATAACAGGTCACCAGATGCCTCGCTTCAAGGACAGAATCAAGGTTATTCTTGTTGGAGAGGAATTGGGTTATTAAAAAATGGCAAAGCTTAATGTTGTACTTTTAGAGCCTGAAATCCCCCAGAATACGGGTAACATATCAAGAACCTGTGCTGCAACCGGAATTTCACTCCATATGATAGAGCCCTTCGGTTTTGAAATCACCGATGCAAAATTAAAAAGAGCAGGGCTTGATTACTGGCAGTATCTTGATGTGCATTACTATAAGAACATAGAAGAATTCTATGAGAAAAATCCCAACGGACACTTTTACTATTTTTCCACCAAGGCACCTAAATGCTTCACTCAGGTTTGTTACCCCGAAAACAGCTATCTTATTTTCGGCAAGGAATCGGCGGGAATTCCCGAGGAAATACTAAAAAACAATCTTGACAAATGCGTAAGAATACCTATGCTTGAGCATATAAGAAGTCTCAATCTGTCAAATTCCGTTGCCATTGCCGTATATGAGGCTTTGAGGCAAAGTAATTTTGACGGGCTTGAGGATGAAGGCTTTCTTAAGCTTTTCTGCAACGAATAAAGGAGAAAAAATGCTTATCAATCTTATCAGAAGCGGTTTTACACAGGATGCGGTAATTCAGATTTTACTGTTTATTCCTGTTATACTCATATCATTAACGGTGCACGAATACTGCCACGGATATGCTGCGTATCTGTGCGGCGATACAACGGCAAAGTGGCAAGGAAGGCTTACCTTAAACCCAATAAAGCACCTTGACCCCATAGGTACAATTATGATGCTTCTTTTCGGCTTCGGCTACGCAAGACCGGTGCCTATAAATCCTAGAAATTTCAAAAACTACAGACTGGGTCTTGTTACTGTTTCTCTTGCAGGACCGCTTTCAAACCTGCTTTTGGCTTTTATCGGGCTTATTTGTCTGTACACAACAGTACAGCTTTTCCCTATGCAATTCTTTCAGCCGTCAGCCTTCTTCAATGCGTGGATGATTTTTATAATCAGCTTTATTTCCAGCAATGCCTCTCTTGCCGTGTTCAATCTTATACCCATTCCGCCTCTTGACGGCTCACGTATAATCACAGCAGTTCTTCCTGCAAAAATCGCTTACTATTACAACAAATACGAGCAGTATATAATGATAATCGTCCTTGCTCTTTTATATTTCAATATTCTGGACTCAATTATATACTCTGCAAGAGACTTAATCCTCAGGGGTATGACCTTTATTATAGAGCTTTTGCCCTTCTTCAAGCTTCCCCTTTCACATTTTCTTTTTTGAGAGGTAACATATGACAACCCAAACAACACTTCCTGCAGGTCAGGAGCAGATAGACGAGACGGCAATTGAGCAATATGCAAGAGATGACGGTGCGCTTTCCTTTAAGCTTGAAATCTTCGAAGGGCCGTTGGAGCTTCTTCTGTCCCTCATTACAAAAAACAAGGTAAACATCTACGACATTCCTATAGCTCTTATTCTGGAGCAATATATGGATTACCTTCATACTATGGAAATGTTCAATATGGAAATAGCCTCTGAGTTTATTGTTATGGCATCACAGCTTATGGTTATAAAAAGCCGTATGCTGCTTCCCAAAATTGAGCAAGAGGAAGACCCGAGACAAGAGCTTGTTGATATGCTTCTGGAATACCAGAGAGCAAAGCAGACAGCGGAAATTCTTCACGACAGAGAAGCCTCCTACGGCGGGCGTTTCGAAAAGCCCCCGGAAAAGGTGGAGAACATCAATAAAACCGAGTATAAGCTCACCCACGATATTAAGCTTCTACAGGAGGCATATTTGCGCATATATCAGCGAAAACTTGAGCTTATGGAGGCGCAGGCAAACACCGAAAAGCTTGACAATCTTCTTAAAACCACCCGTCACGTAAGCGTTAACGAAAGAATACTTCATGTTATGAAGCTGCTTGTAAGACGAGGCAACTGTTCCTTTGCAAATCTTTTTGAAAAGGCAGAGTCAAGAAGCGAAATTGTTGCCACATTCTTAGCTGTGCTTGAGCTTATCAAGGGCAGAAGAATTATGATTGATAACCTTTCGGAAACAGGTGACGACTGTACCATTACCCTGCTTCGGGACAAGGAAAAAGAGGAATTACCGTCTTACGAAGAAGTCAATTCCGAGCAAAACAGTACCAATAAATAGTTTTTAACCCGACAAATACAAACAGACGAGCCGCTGTCAGCAAAGCTCGTCTGTTTTTCATTATTTAGTTTATTTTTCTGCGCTGTCAAGAATCTTCTGCATTACGCTGTTAACGTATGCACCGTCCTTAAAGCTCGGCGACACAGGCGTGCCGTTATATACACAGTTAAAATAGTTATACATACTGTGTATATGTCCTCTTGCCCAGCCGATAGGAGCACGCATACCGGGAAATACACTGCCTTGGATATCGTATCTGTTTACACACTCGATTTTTGTGTAGCCCTTGTAACCACCGTAATGTGCGCCGTCTGCCGTGTTATCGTAAAATTCAAGGAAATTGGGATCCATAAGGTTAAAGCGCAGGCTTCCGTCCGTTCCGAAAATTTCAAGGGACAGGTCGTCATTTGCTCCAACGTTGATTTTGCTTGCTTCAATTGTTCCCACAGCACCGCCAGCAAGTGTTGCCACAGCATAAACCGCTTCTTCTGCATTGGTATTCCAGGGCTTTCCGTCCATACCCTTGCGTGTTTTAAAGCCTATCTGCATTACTGCCTTGACGTCTGTAACCTTGTACATATCGTCATCTCCCAGAACGTAGTAAAGTAAGTCTATTACGTGTGAGCCAAGGTCGAAAAGGACTCCTGCTCCGCAAATGTCCTTGTTCTGCTTCCAGCCTGCCGCCTTTTCGGGGTCTGTTCCCGACGAGTGGCGGTATACCGTTCTGAAGGACAGTATTCTGCCTAATCTTCCTTCGGCAGCTATCTGCTTTGCTCTGATTATTGCAGGATAGTGACGGTTGTTGAACACCATTCCGCAACATTTTTTATAGTCCTTTGTAAGCTCTAAAATTCTGTCTGCCTCTTCTTCGCTAATGGCAAGAGGTTTTTCACAAAGTATGTGCTTGCCTGCCTTTACCGCCTTTTCAATCATATCAAGGTGAAGATTGTTGGGCGTGCAGATGTCAATAACGTCAATTTCGGGATTGCTTACAGCTTCCTCGTAGGTGAGGGCATAGTTTTCAAAGCCGAGAGCATCTGCATCGGCTCTTGCCGTATCGGCGTTTCTTGTAACAAGAGTGTGAAGCTTGACCTCAAAGGGCAAATCTTTGTAGCAATACTTAAGATTTGCTATGGATGCAGAATGTGTTCTGCCCATAGCTCCCTTTCCTATAACTGCAACATTTATTTTTTTCATAAACATCTCTCTTTCACATCAGAATCTAAATTTGTATAGATAATGCATAACAGCAAACCGAACCAAAGAGTATATGAAGCTCGTTGAACTTTTCGTCGGTGTTTTCGCAAGCCTCTTCAAGATAGGTTATGTGCTTCTTTGCGAAAACTCTTATTCTGTCCTTAGTCTGTCAAGTCTGTGGGACACAACCGTCCTGTAGAATTTTTCAATAAGTGCATCAATGTTTATTGCAGTCGTAGTTTAAACTGCCATTCACACAGTACACTTACATTTTATACGCAAAAGCAGGTTATGTCAATGAAGATTCCTTAAAAAGTAATAAATAAGTATAAAAGTACTATTTTACCTTTAATTCTTCAACCTTCTGCGCCTGTGCCGTAACATAGCAGGTGTAGTTGGTTTCGTATATTACAAAACCCGGTTTTGAGCCTGACGGCTTTTTGACATTTCTCACTCTTGTATAGTCAACAGGTGCCTGAGGCAGTTCCTTCTGCGAGCTGTAAAATGCCGCAATCATTGCACACTGCGTAAAATCCTCGGCAGGAGGCTCGTCCTTACCGCAACGCATAACAACGTGAGAGCCGGGAGCGTTCTTAACGTGAAACCAATAGTCATCCTTTGAAGCAAGCTCGGTTGTAATGTAATCGTTCTGCAGATTGTTCTTTCCGCAAAGCACTTCATATCCGCCCGACGTCATAAATTTCAAAGGCTTGTAATCCTTTTTGAGAGCATTTTTGTATTCTCTTTTGTTTTTTGTCATACTACGGCGAAGATTGTCAAGTGTCTTGCCGTAGCCCGACACAGTCAGCTCAGTTCTTATCTGCGACAGGTCTGCCTCTGTTTCTGCCTTGGTAAGGCTATCAAAAATTGTGTCGATGTAGGCAATTTCCTTCTCCGAATCTTCAATCTGCTTTGCAAGCATAATCTCGGCGGATTTTGCCTTGTTGTACTTTTTGTAATACTGCTGGGCATTCTGAGAGGGTGTATATCTTTCGTCAAGAGGTACCTTGACGGTTGGCATTGCTTCGTCGTAATAGTCCACCAAATCAGCCTGCTTCATACCCTTTTCAAGCATATAAATGTTGGATGTTATAAGGTCTCCGAATCGCTTGAACTGCTCCTTATTTTCACAGTCCTTTAAGCTTTGCTTCTGGAGAGCCGTCTTTTTAGTGATTCTGGACGAAGCGTTGGTGAGCAATCTTAAAACATCCTGTCCTCTATGTTTAATTCGCTCCTGCTTGTCACGCTCACGGTAAAAATCGTCAAGAAGCTTGCTAATGTCGTCATATTCTCTGACACAGGCAGATGTGCCGTACTGTCTTATTTCGCAAAAGGAAAAATCAACAACACTTCCCTTGACGTCGCTGACTAAACAGGGGTTAAATACTCCTTTCCTTACAGCACCGTAAAACATATCAAAGTAAAACCATAATTTTTCGCCGTCACATTCAGACAATGGCGTACCCGTACTTTTGGTTGCCCTGAACACGACTTCTCTTGCCGTAAGAGGCGAAAGTCCCGAATACCTCGAAATGAGATATTTATCTGCCGCACCGCTTTTTCCGCTTTTAAGGTCAGCTTCGATTTTTTCTAAAAAGGTATACCTGTCTACCTCCAACGCATCAAGCTTTCCTTCCTGTACGGGAGGATTTTCGTACTCAAATCCGCACAGCACCTGACGCTTGTTGGTTGTGGAAAGGCTGATTGGATGAAGAACGGCTAAAATCCGTCTGTTTTCGTCAAGGAATATTACATTGCTGTAAGTACCCATAATTTCACACACAAGGTACTTGACACCGGAATACCCCATTTCATCGGTTGAGGTAAGCTTGATTTCAACGGCTCTGTCAAAGCCTATCTGCCTTACGTCAAGGATGTGTGCACCCGACAGATGCTTACGCAGAAGCATACAGAACATAGGCGGCTGCATAGGATTTTCTCTTTCGGCTTCAGTAAAGCTTACTCTTGAATTACCTGCAAGCGCCGAAAGCAAAAGCTTTCTGCTTTCCCCTTGAGTTCTGAGCCCAAGTATTATTTCATCCCTTTCGGGCTGATATATTTTATCAACTCTTGCGCCTATGACGGTGTCCTTTAGCTGTTTTACCACCGCCGACATAACGCCTGCATCAAAAGGCAATTTAACGCCCTCCTATCATTATATACAGGTATACGGACATTTGACGTCGTACACCTCGATTTCAGCATTGGGGAATTTTTTGTTCAAAAGGCTGTAAAGCTTGTCGCACACAGGATTTTCGGTGTAATAGTGACCGCAGTCATAAAGACTGAAGCTTTCTTTGCTGGCGGCAATAAACAGGTGATGGGGAATTTCGGCTGTCACAAAGGCATCGGCACCTAGAGCTACACCCTCAAAGATGTAATCCTTGCCTGCTCCTCCCACAACCGCAACTGTTTTAACAAGTCTTTCATAAGCTAAGGCGCATCTTATATCGCACCCTAATTTTCCCTTTAAAAAAAGGGCAAAGTCGCGTGATGTCATCGGCTTTTCGAGCCTGCCCATTCTTCCGATGTTGCCTGTTTCTCCGCCGAAAGGTACAATGCCGGAAAGTCCGATAGATGCAGCAAGAACATCGTTTACACCGCCCTCGGCACTGTCAAGACGTGTATGGTAGGACAGCAAGGATATGCCACCCTGTATAAGCTTCGTTATATTCTCGTAGTCGCTGCCGCTTATTCTTGACAGCCTTTTGAAAATAAAGGGGTGATGGGTGACAATAAGGTCAAAGCCACCCTTCACAGCATAATCAATAACCTTATCCGTTGCTTCAAGCGCCACAAGAATTCTGTCCGCCTTTGAGTCCTTGCTTTTGCAGACCATAACACCGTCGTTGTCCCAGCTTTCGGAAAGCTCTGACGGAGCAAGACTGCTCAGATACTTATCAACTTCACCTACGGTGTACATACTGTGTTCTCCTTTATGATTTTCATTTCTTCAAGAAGCTCTGAAAGCTCTGCACTTTCAAGTCCTGCTTCTACCCTTTCCTTCAGAGCCTTTTCGGTTATGCGTATACGGCGTGCAAGCTGTCTTTCAAACAGTTCTCCGCCCTTTTGTATGTTGTTCTTTCCCAGAAGCATTTCCGCTTTTGTGCCTCTTCTTTTTTTGCCGTCGTACACAACCGACATAACGGCATAAACCCTGTCCTTGTCAAGCACCATTGTTTCGTCTGTTATGTTATATCCGTTGGTATACAGGTATACTCTCAAATCGTCCTCGCTTGTCATGGGCTGAAGTATGAGCTTGACCTTGCCCTTATGTTCTTCGTCACGCAAAAAAGGCGCCCTTTCAAGTATGCCCGAAATAAGCTCTCCGCCCATACCGAGAATGAAAATACGGTTTGCCTTTACTTTTTCAAGTCCCGTAAGACCGTCAGTACAAACAATGTCTATAAATTCCGACAAAGGCTTTCCCATAAGTGTCCGCCTTGACACGTTTTCTCTTGCTGTGGCGACAGGACCTTCGTTTATGTCGCAGGCTGTAACGTGAGAGCAGATTCCGCTTTGGACAAGATAAATTGCAAGCTTTGCA
>JAZRKT010000058.1:0-2004 GCA_045646465.1 Eubacteriales bacterium
TTTCAGAACCCCGATAACCAGCTTGTTGCAACAATAGTAGAAGATGATGTTGCCTTTGCTCCCGAAAACCTCGGAACAGAACCCTCAGAAATCAGACAAAGAGTTGATGAGGCGCTTAAAACGGTAGGGCTTTCGGAATACGCAGGGCATGATACACATAAGCTGTCGGGCGGTCAGAAACAAAGGGTTGCAATTGCAGGAATACTTGCAATGCAGCCGGAATGTATAATTTTTGACGAATCTACAGCCATGCTTGACCCACAGGGAAGAATAGATATCATGGATACAATTCTTTCACTTAAGGAAAAAGGCGTAACGGTTGTTTTAATAACACATTACATGAATGAAGCGGCAATGGCGGATAAGGTAATTGTGGTGCATGACGGAAGTGTTGCTTTTTGCGGAACACCCAAAGAGGTATTTGCAAACAGCAAAATGCTCTCCGAATGCTCCCTTGAACCTCCTCAGTGCTCCATGCTTGTAGAAAAGCTTTCAGACATAGTTGACTGTAAATCTTTATGTGCAACAAATGTAGAAGAAGCAGTCGAAATCATTGAAAAGGCCTTACAAAAGCAGGGTATTGTGCCAAAAAAGGGGGATAACAATGCTTGAATTTCAGAATGTAAGCTATGTTTACGGCGAAGGAACCCCTTTTAAAAAAACAGCCATTGAAAACGTATCGTTTACCATTCCTGACGGAAAGGTAACAGGGCTTATCGGACATACAGGCTCAGGAAAATCTACACTTTCTCTTTTAATGAACGGACTTATATCTCCCACAGCCGGAAAAATTCTTCTTAACGGCAAAGATATAAATGCTAAAGGAATAAATAAAAGGGATGTAAGATTTAAAGTCGGTCTTGTATTTCAGTATCCCGAGTACCAGCTTTTTGAAGAAACCGTTGAAAAGGATATAGCATACGGTCCCAAGAATATGGGGCTCTCCGAGGAAGATATCAAGGAGAGGATTCTGTATGCTGCGCACTTTACGGGAATTGACGATGAAATGTTAAAGAAAAGTCCCTTTGAATTGTCAGGAGGTCAGAAAAGAAGAGTGGCAATTGCAGGAGTTATTGCAATGGACCCTGAAATCTTAGTTCTTGACGAGCCGGCGGCAGGTCTTGACCCAAAAGGAAAAAGCGAAATATTGGGTGCACTCTGTGACTTCAGAAAAAAGAGAGACAATACCCTGGTAATAATAAGCCACAGTATGGAGGATATCGGAATGTATTCCGATAATATTATTACCATGTCTGACGGTAAAGTGCTTCTCTCAGGAACACCGCAAAAGGTTTTCTCACACCATGATACTCTCATATCCAACGGTCTTGCAGTACCTGAGGTTACGGAAATCCTCTCCCGTCTCAGAAAAGACGGATATGATGTAAACGATGCAGTATTTACTGTCGGGGATGCGGCAGAAGAAATAAGAAAGCTGGTTTTGAAAAAATGAGTCACATCGCAAAGAAGAAAAATTTTGAAATGGACATGTGCTCGGGACCTCTTCTTCCAAACATGATAAAATTTGCTCTTGGCGTTTTCGGAACATCGGTGCTCCAGCAGTTGTTTAATACTGCAGACCTTCTTGTTGTAGGAAGATTCGGACATGACGGAGCTCTTGCTTCGGTAAGTGCAACCTCAAGCCTTATAAATTTGTTTATAAACCTGTTTGTAGGGCTTTCGGTGGGAGCAGGTATTGTTGTAGCAAAGCACTATGGAGCAAAGGACTTTAAAGAGGTTGAAAAATGCCTTCACACCTCAGTTGCAATAAGCATTATTGCCGGAATTTTTCTTGCAATTGTCGTGTGGTTTGTTTCTCCGTTTGTTCTACGAGCCATGGATACACCCACAGAAAACAACGTTCTCGCCAGTGCAATAACCTACATAAGAATTTATTTTATCGGCGTTCCGTTTATGCTGCTGTATAATTTCAGCGCATCCATCCTTCGAGCTGTCGGTGATTCAAGAAGAACATTCTTCTACATAATCCAGGCAGGTATAATA
>JAZRKT010000059.1:0-14999 GCA_045646465.1 Eubacteriales bacterium
GGTGTGTTGGTGGATTGGATGAACTGCGCTTGTCATCCTGAGCGAAGGCACAAAAAGTGCCGTAGTCGAAGGAAGTGCACAGTTTCGCTTTGTTTTATCTTTGTCAGGGGTGTTTCGGCACTGCGGTGCCGACATTCTTTGTCCGAAGCGACAAAGAACCAAAGCGCTTCCCCTCAACGGAGGAGTCCTCGGTGTGCGTACAGGCGAAATTACAGCTACATCACACAATCATACTTTTTTGCAAAGTGGCACACCTGCGGAATACCTCCAGCCGGGGAGGCTTCCTCCTTTTTTGGCTGTAGTGCGGAGTGGGTGTGTTGGTGGATTGGATGACAAGCTGGGTTTTTGCTGTAAAGATACCTTCAGAGCACCCAAAACACCCTATCCCGTCAAGCATAAAACTAATTACATAAGTGACTCAATGTAAAGTAAGAAAAATGTAAGAAAAATGTAAGAAAAAGCAAGAAAAACCAATATAAAAAGTAAATAAATTTCGTTACCTATTTACATTTGGGTTGAAATGTGATATTATAGTGTTGCATAAGTATGTTCAAATTTGATAAATGACGTTTTCGGAGAGTATTGCGATGAACGGAAAAGTTAATGTCAGAGGGGTATATTTTGATAATGTAACCTTTGACGAGGCTATGGAAAAGGTATATGAGCTTGTTAAAAGCGAGGGCACTTCGGTTATGTTTACACCAAACTCAGAAATTGTGCAGAGCTGTATAGAAAACAAGCAGTTATATGAGGTTATAAATTCGGCTGATCTTGTTATCCCTGACGGCATAGGCGTTGTTTATGCGTCAAAAATTCTGGGAACTCCCGTAAAACAAAAGGTTCCGGGGTGTGAGGTTGCTGAAAAGCTTATGGAGTATGCGGCACAGACGGGCGACGGAGTTTTCTTTTTCGGGGGCGGCAAAAAGACCGTGGAGAGAGAAGCGGTGTCGGTTATGGCTGCAGAAAAGCTACGTCAAAGGTATCCCGGTATCAATATCGTGGGTACACGTGACGGTTATTTTACCGAAAATGACATTGACGGCATCATAGATGAAATCAACAAAAGTGGAGCGAAAATTCTCCTTGTGTGTCTTGGTGCTCCCAAGCAGGAAAAGTGGATTTACGACAACAGAAATAAACTGAATGTAAATTTTGCGGCAGGTCTGGGAGGTACGCTTGACGTTTTTGCAGGAGTAGCAAAGAGAGCTCCCAAATTCTTCCTTAAAACCAATCTTGAATGGTTCTACAGACTACTGTGTATGCCCACCAGAATCGGCAGAATGATGAAGCTTCCAAAATTTCTTTTCGGAACGATTTTGCACAAAAACAAGGGCTGTGAGAATTAAATGAAGCTAAATTTTCTACAGACTGAGAATTTCCGCAACCTATGCGAAAATCCCCCTGAGTTCTCCGACGGAATAAACGTACTTTACGGTTCAAATGCCGCAGGTAAGACAAACACCCTCGAGGCAATTTATCTTTTCGCTGCAGGCAAGAGCTTTCGTACAAAATCGGATAAGGATTTTATAAAGCACGGTGAAAGCTTTGCAAGAGCCAGTATATGCTTTGATGAAGCCAATGTCAAAGGAAGAAATATGTCGGTCAGCTTTATGAATTCGGGACAAAACGCAAAAAAAGCAATGTTTGTTGAAGGAAATGCCGTTGACAGAGCTTCGGAGTTTTTAGGTAACTTCAGAGCGGTGCTGTTTACGCCTGACCACTTAGAGCTTGTCAAAGGAGCACCTGAGGAAAGAAGAAGGCTTGTGGACATTGCTTTGTGCCAGATAAGGCCGGGCTTTGTCAGGGCGCTCAACAGCTATTCAAAGGTGTTATCACAGCGCAACAACTATCTTAAAAACACAAAAATCAGAGGTCACAAGGCGGATTTTGACTATCTTGATGTTTTAAACAAACAGCTTGCGTTGACAGGCGGTGTTATTATTAAGCAAAGAGGTCTTTACTGTGAGAGCCTCGGCGGATATGCAGGTAAAGCGTATCAAAGTATTTCTGGAGAAAAAGAAAGTCTGTTTGTAAAGTATGTCAGCAAGGTGTCTTGCGAGGATTTGTCAGACGAAAAGGCTTGCTGTGAGGCTCTTTACCAAATGTACCGAAAAACCTCCCAAAGAGATGCTGAGCTTGGACGGACGTCTAACGGTCCACACAAGGACGAGCTTCTTATATACATTGCCAAAAATGAACAGGACGGAGAAATTGACAAGGCTGTGCTTGAAGCGAAAGGCAACCTTTACGACGAAGACGGCCTTACGGGTGTTTCGTCTTTTGTAGCAAGAACCTTCGGCTCGCAGGGACAGCAAAGAAGTGCCGTACTTGCAATAAAGCTTGCAGAGGGCGAAATTGTAAAGGAAAAATGCGGTGAATACCCTGTGTTCCTACTTGACGATTTGTTCAGCGAGCTTGATTTGGCAAGGAAAAACAGTCTTTGCAGGATGTTAAATGAGCGCCAGTGCATTATTACGGCGTGCGACAAAGCATCAATTCCGCAGCTTGATACGGGAAGAATTATTCTTGTGTCGGGCGGGAAATACGGCGCATAAATTTTTTGGAAAAGAGAAGAACAGATGAATTTTAAGGACAGCAGAAGCAATCCCTTTATAAATATCGGGGGAACGCAGATTGTGAGAAAAAGCGAAATTCTCGGAATTTTTGACCTTGATACCTCCAGCACAAAGACGGATACCAAGCGGTTTCTGTCAAAAAGCGAAAGCGAAAACCACCTCATTTCGGTGGGCTACGACATCCCAAAATCCTTTGTGCTGTGCACTAGCGGCAGAAAAGAGCTCGTTTTTATGACTCAGCTGTCAAGTGCTGCAATAGAAGGCAGATGGAAGAGGAAGAACGCACATCTGTAAAAAACAAGTTTTTATAAATGCAAAATAAGACAAGGAGCAATTGCAAAACAATGAACGACAACAATCTCAACACAACAAACGAAGAAATGAAGGAAGGCTTCAGCGATAACGTAAGCATGAAGGATTCGGCTGTTGACGAGAATGCTCACGAATACGACGAAAGCCAGATTCAGGTGCTTGAAGGTCTTGAAGCGGTAAGAAAAAGACCAGGTATGTATATCGGCTCAACCTCTGTGCGCGGTCTGCACCACCTTATCTATGAAATTGTAGACAGCTCCATAGACGAGGCGCTTGCAGGCATCTGTAACAAAATTACTGTTACGCTTCACGAGGACAACTCCGTTTCTGTACAGGACAACGGCAGAGGTGTTCCTAACGGTATTCACCCTAAAATGGGTATTCCTACAGTTGAAGTTGTATTCACAGTGCTTCATGCGGGCGGTAAATTCGGCGGTGACGGCTACAAGATTTCAGGCGGTCTTCACGGCGTAGGTGCATCTGTTGTAAATGCTCTTAGTGAATGGACGGAGATTGAAAACTGCCACGGTGGAAGAAAATTGACCGAGCGCTTTGAAAGAGGTAGTGTGGCAAGACCTATAAAGGACGAGGGCGAAACGGAAAAGCACGGTCTTTATGTGCGTTTTAAGCCCGACCCTGAAATTTTTGACGAGCTGATTTTTGACTATCAGACAGTTCTTACAAGACTTCGCGAGCAGGCTTTTCTCAACGCAGGTCTTACAATTGAGCTTATCGACCTTCGCGATGTTGAGGACGAGGCACTTGAAATTACAGGCGACGAGGGTACTCTTTCGGACGTTGCCCAAGTTGACGACGAGGAGGAAATGGAAGAAGGCATCCTTACTCTTGAAAAGGGTATGGGCAAGGTCAAGGACGAGCACAAGAGACACGCAGAGCTTTGCTTTGAGGGCGGTATCAAGAGCTACGTTGAATTCCTCAACAACAAAAAGCACGCAAAAATGCTTCACGACGACGTTATTTACGTTGCAGGCAAAAAGGGCGATGTTACAATAGAGGTTGCCCTTCAGTACAACGACACCTACAACGAAACGCTTGTTACCTTTGCCAACAACATCAACACTATTGAAGGCGGTATGCACGAAACGGGCTTTAAAAACTCCCTTACAAAGGTGCTTAACGAGTACGGCAAAAAGTACGGTCACCTCAAGGCTGACGACAAGAATCTTTCGGGCGAGGATGCAAGAGAGGGTATATGTGCAATTGTCAGCGTAAAGCTTCCTGAAGCACAATTTGAAGGTCAGACAAAGAGCAAGCTGGGTAACGCTGAAATCAAGGGCCTTGTTGAAAGCCTTGTGCAGGAAAAGCTTGGCGAATACCTTGAAGAAAATCCTGCAACGGCAAGAACAATTTTAGAAAAGGCGATTCAGTCGGCAAGAGTAAGAGAAGCGGCAAGAAAGGCAAGAGAGCTTACAAGAAGAAAGTCTGCTCTTGAAGGTACAAGTCTTCCGGGTAAGCTTGCAGACTGTCAGACAAAGGATGTCAACGAATCTGAACTGTTCCTTGTCGAAGGAGACTCGGCGGGAGGTACTGCAAAGGTCGGACGTGACAGCCGTTTCCAGGCTATTCTTGCAATGAGAGGTAAAATTCTCAACGTTGAAAAGGCAAGACTTGACAGAGTGTTCTCCAGCGAGCAGATTAAGCCTATCATTATAGCTATCGGTTGCGGAGTTGGCGAAGAATTTGATATGGAAAAGCTGAGATACGGCAAGATTATCAGTATGGCCGATGCCGACGTAGACGGTGCTCACATCAAAACACTTCTTCTGACGTTATTCTACAGACATATGCGTCCTCTTATCGAGCAGGGACACATTTTCTGTGCAATGCCCCCTCTTTACAAGGTTTACAAGGGCAAGCAGGTAAGATACGCATTCTCCGATGAGGAAAGAGATATGTACATTGAGGAGCTTGGCAATACCGGCGTCAACACCCAGAGATACAAGGGTCTTGGTGAGATGAACGATGACCAGCTGTGGGAAACAACCATGGACCCCGAAAGAAGAACAATTATAAGAGTTGACATCGAGGATGCCATAAAGGCTGACGAAACCTTCTCACTTCTTATGGGTGAAAAGGTTGAACCCAGACGTGACTTTATTCAGAAGAATGCCAAGTATGTTACAAATCTTGATGTGTGATAAAATTAAATGTTTGTTCATAAAAAAGTTTGCATTATTGTTGACAAACGTAAAACTTTAGTATATAATATCATTTGTGACTGTCCGCGTATGCGTGTTTACAGTCGGAAAGGACGGTTGTGATGAAAAATCACAGCTCGGCAGAAAAAAATGCCGTAGCTTCCCCCAGCAGAGTTGATGTATCCAAGATTTACAACGGCTCTGTGTCGGAAATTGTGCTTGATTTTCCCATAGTCGGCGTAAGGGAGGACTCGTTGGAGTTTGACTTTGCAGCAGACCCTGTGGTTCATGCAAGAGTGTATGAAAAGGCAAGAGGAAGAGCAGGTGCAGAAAGCTACGTTGCCCTTGATTTGAAAATAGAGGGCGAATACACCTGCTGTTGTGCAAGGTGTACCAAAGAGTTAACAAAGACTTTTTGCATAGATACAACCTACGGAATTACAAGAGATGAGGACAATGACAGCGAAGAATACGTTATTGCACCTGACGGTGTACTTGACGCAGAGGAAGCTGCACGTACGTTGTTTTATCTCTCCCTTCCGCAAAGGGTTTTGTGCAAACAAGACTGTCGGGGACTTTGTCCTATGTGTGGAACCGACCTGAATGTATCTGCATGCTCCTGCACGATGCCTCAGAGAGGAAACCGATTGACAGATTTAAAAAAACTACTTGACAAGTACCAAGAAAAGTAGTAGAATAGTCTTTGCTTTAAATATGTTTAATAATTTACAGATTTAGGAGGTGCCGTAAAATGGCAGTACCGAAGAGAAAGGTCTCCAAGGCGAGACGCGACAAGAGACGCAGCAATGTATGGAAGCTTGGCTTGCCCGGCATGACAAAGTGCCCTAAGTGCGGAAAATTTATTCTTTCACACAGAGTTTGCAAGAATTGCGGAACATACGCCGGCAAGGAATACATTTCCTCTGAAGAAAAAGTACAGGAAGCGTAAGCTGTCCTTGTACTGTGGCGCATCTTTAGCGAAATAAGGGAAGGTTTTGCCGTTTTGAGCATCACCTTCCTTTTTGCTTTTTTACAAGGTGTGTTTATTAACTTTAAAGATTTGGTCAAGAAGGTGAAAAGGTGGTAAAAATAACAGGCGTTGAGAAAAAATCCATTGCCGAAAAGGCGGGAATAATGTCGGGGGACGAACTTGTTTCGGTAAACGGGAACGAAATTTGTGATGTCCTTGACTACAGATTTTATATCACCGAAAAAAAGCTTGAATTAGCTGTCGAGCGTGACGGCAAGCCTCTTACCTTTACCGTAAAAAAGCCTCAGTATGATGATTTGGGGCTGGAATTTGAAAGCTATCTTATGGACGAAAAGCACTCCTGCACTAACAAATGCGTATTCTGCTTTATTGACCAGAATCCCGAAGGTATGCGCCCGATGTGCTATTTTAAGGACGATGACTCAAGAATGTCCTTCTTTTACGGCAATTATGTTACACTTACAAATATGTCCGACGAGGAAGCGGCAAGGCTTGTAAAAATGAGAATTTCGCCCATCAACATTTCCGTTCACACAACAAACAGGAATTTGCGCTGCAAAATGTTAAACAACCGCTTTGCAGGGGAAAGCCTTCGACATATGGATACCTTCCGTGACGGCGGCATCAGTATGAACTGTCAGATTGTTTTGTGCAAGGGTCTTAATGACGGGGACGAGCTTGAAAAGACACTTGACGATTTGGCAGGCTATTTCCCAAGCGTTGAGAGCATCGCTGTAGTACCTTCTGGGCTTACAAAGCATCGTGAGGGGTTGTATCCTCTGCAGGATTTTTCCAAGGAGGATGCGGCGGAGGTTATCTCGCTTGTTGACAGAAAACGCCGTGAATTTGAACAAAAAACAGGTCACAGAATTGTACAATGCGCTGACGAATGGTATCTTAAAGCCGAAATTGATATTCCCGACGAGGATTATTACGACGGCTATCCGCAGCTTGACAACGGCGTAGGTCTTATAAGAAGTCAGAACAACGAAACGGCAGAACGCATACAGGAGCTTATAGAGGATGGTTTTTGTCTTGATGAGCCGAGATATGTCAGCACCGTGACGGGCAGAGCTGCCTACGGCTTTATAAGCAGTATGGCAAAAAAGCTACAAGAGGCATTTGAAGGTCTTACCTTCAAGGTGTATATGGCGGAAAATGAGTTTTTCGGTCCCTCCGTCACCGTTGCAGGTCTTCTTGTGGGACAGGATTTATACAACAGATTAAAGGATGAGGAGCTTTACGGACAGCTTCTTATTCCAAGTGTTATGCTACGCCACGAGGGTGATTTATTCCTTGACAATATGAGTGTGGACGAGCTTGCCAGGAAGCTGAATGTTGAAATTACCGTCGTTCCCTGCGACGGATATGAATTTGTGGATGCGGCACTTGGATTAAACTAAAGTTACATTTACAAAGCTCCCAATAACGGCGACAGCCAAAAAATAAAGTTCTTGCGGAGCTTCTTTCAAGAAGCGACCGTACCACTTTTATACAAAAAACTAACTACTGAAAGGAGTAATCTCCTATGTCAAAACCAATAGTTGCCATCGTTGGAAGACCAAATGTTGGCAAAAGTACGTTTTTCAACAAGCTGGCAGGCAAGAGAATTGCTATTGTTGAGGACACGCCGGGTGTTACAAGAGACAGGCTATACTACGAGGTAGAGTGGTGTGGCAGAAAATTTATGCTTATAGACACAGGCGGTATTGAGCCTGACACCAACGACGTCATTATGTCCCACATCAAAAATCAGGCGCAGATTGCCATTGATTCTGCCGATGCCATAGTATTTATGACAGACATTCACGCAGGTGTGACGGCGGACGACAGAGAAATTGCAACAATGCTCAGAAAGAGCACAAAGCCCGTTGTTTTATGTGTAAACAAGGTGGACTCGGTAGGTGCGCTTCCTGCGGAATTTTACGAATTTTACGAGCTGGGACTTGGCGACCCATATGCTGTTTCATCTGTTCACGGAAGCGGAACAGGCGACATTCTAGAGCAGCTTTGTTCAATTTTACCTGAGGAAGTTGAGGAAGACGAGGACGACGACAGAATCAAGGTTGCCGTAATCGGACGACCAAACGCAGGCAAAAGCTCACTTGTTAACCACGTGCTTGGCAATGAGCGAATGATTGTTTCAAACATTGCAGGTACAACAAGAGATGCTATTGACTCGGAAATAGAAAACGAGTTTGGAAAATACGTCTTTATCGACACGGCAGGCATACGAAAAACAGGTAAAATCAATGACAGCATTGAAAAATATTCCATTCTCCGTGCCGAGATGGCAGTAGACAGGGCAGACGTGTGTCTTATTGTTATTGATGCCACAGAGGGCGTTACGGCTCAGGACGAAAGAGTTGCAGGTATTGCCCACGAAAGCGGCAAGGCGTGCGTTATTGTCATCAACAAGTGGGACCTTGTGGAAAAGGACACTCACACTATGGACAACTACCGCAAAGAGGTTTACGAAGCGCTGTCATATATGACTTATGCGCCTATTGTATTTATTTCGGCAAAGACAGGTCAGAGGGTTGAGCGCATTTACGAGCTTATCAACTACGTTAACGACCAGAGCTCTATGCGTATTTCAACAGGTATGCTCAACGATGTTCTTGTTGATGCCACAACCCGTACACCTCCGCCTACCGACAAGGGCAGACGTCTTAAGATTTACTATATGACTCAGACAGGCATCAAAGCTCCTACCTTTGTTTTATTTGTAAACGATGCAGAGCTATTCCATTTTTCTTATCAGAGATACATTGAAAACAAGCTCCGAGAAGTCTTCGGTTTTGAAGGCACGCCCATAAAGCTTGTTATCCGTCAGAAGGATGAGAAGGAGGAGGTTTCTCTTTAATTTTTTATTTATTAAAGGGAGATTTTGTTCTTGGTACTCAGTTGGGTGCTTATTGTTGTTTTTTTTAGTTACTTTATGTATCGCAGAAGTGTTTCGTCGTCTGCGGACGACGGGAAGATTCTTTTATCTCTGACAAGGATGTTTCGCCGTCTGCGGACGACGGGAAGATTCTTTTATCTCTGACAAGGATGTTTCGTCGTCTGCGGACGACGAGTAACTTTGACCGAAGCGTCAAAGTAACCAATACGCTTCCCCTCAATGGAGGAGTCCTCGGTGTGCGTACAGACGAAATTGAGTCTACATCACACAATCATATTCACCGCTAATCGGCACCCCTGCGGAATACCTCCAGCCGGGGAGGCTTCCACCTTTTTTTGCTGTAGTGCGGGGTGGGTGTGTTGATGGATTGGATGACAGGTGGTGTTCTCACTAAACTCGAGGACGACCAAAGGTCGCCACTATGGTGAAAAATGGATACAACATAGAAAAAATGTTTCCAAACGGCGACAGCCAAAATAAAGTTCTTTGCGGAGCTTTCTTTCAAGAAAGCGACCGTACCCCCTGCGACACATAAAACTATCCTTAACAAAATAATAAAACGAATTAAATATGAAGGGAGCTATCTTTTATGAATCTTACAGAAAGCCAGAGAAGTGCTATAGACATAAGGGACAGCTCCCTTATTATAAGTGCGGGGGCAGGCAGCGGCAAGACGGCAGTATTGACGCAGAGAATTTTAGAGCGCATTTGCGACGAGAAGGACGACTGCACGATAAAGGATTTTCTTATCGTAACCTTTACCAACGCCGCCGCCAAGGAGCTATCGGACAGAATGAGAAAAAAGCTTACCGAGAGGGCGGCAGAATATCCCGGCAACAAGAAAATTGCTCGCAATCTTGCGCTTTTGCCTTTAGCGAAAATAAGCACTATCAACTCTTTTTGTTACGAGCTTGTAAGGACTAATTTCCACAAGGTGGGACTAGCTGCCTCCGTGAGAATCTGTGACGAGACGGAAATAGGTGTCATCAAGCAGAAAATCATAAGCGAGGTCGTTGAAGAAGCCTTTGACACCGACGGCGACAACGGAGCATTTATCACGGCTTACGAGATTTTTTCGAGCGCAAAGAACGACACAGGCTTTATTGAAACGCTTCTCAACCTCCACCGCAATCTCACCAACCTTCCTGACATCGACTTTTACTGTCAAAAGGTGTTAGACAGCTATCAGAGCTGTTACGACAGCGAGGAATTTTTCCTGTCCTTCTTTGGGAAAATTTTAAAAGAGAAAACGGCAGACTTTTTTGAAAGCACGCGCCAAGGCTTGGAAAAGCTAATATCTGCCTGTGCCGGCGATGGGGCACTTACCGCCAAATACCTGCCGTCCTTACAGCAGGAGTACGATTTTGTACGTCTTGTGATGTCGGAGCTTGACGGCGGCTACGACGGCGTAAGACAGCTATTGTGCGAATATAAGCCGTCAAGGCTGGGTACTGTCAAAACTTGCGAGAATCCCGTTCTCAAGGAAACAGTCAAAAACTCAAAGAAGCTTTTCTGCGACGGAATACGTGATTTCAAAAACGAGTTTTACTGTGCTGACACCGAGCTTTTAAGGAAAAGCGCCACCGACACAAAAAAAGTGCTTAGCTGTCTTTTTGACCTTGTGAAAAGGTTTGACAGAAAGCTGTCTGCACGCAAAAAAAAGCTTGGAATAATAGAGTTTTCCGACTGTGAGAGGCTGACAAAGTCACTTCTTGTGGAAAGCACCGAGCCTTTTCGTGTTACTGCACTTGCAAGGAGCCTGCGTGAAAGCTTTAAGGAAATTTACATTGACGAGTATCAGGATGTAAACCCCTTGCAGGATATGATTTTCCGTGCCATTTCCCGTGAAAATGCTGACGGCGTTGAAAAGTCAAGGTTTATGGTAGGTGACGTAAAGCAAAGCATTTACCGTTTCAGAGGTGCAAGTCCCGACATTTTTATGGGCTACAGAGATAGCTTTTGTGATGTAAAGGACGCAGGCTGCACAAAGCGGATTTTTATGAGCAACAACTTCAGATGCAGTAAGAGCGTTGTGGAGTTTTCAAATTTCCTATTTAGAAAGCTGATGGGGGACTATTATCTCAAAGGCGACGAGCTTATTTTTTCAAGGCTTGAACAGATACCCGTAACTGCAAAGGCACATCTTTTACTGACTCATTACGACTCGGAAATTACAGGGGTGCACGTGTCTTCTGACGAGCTTGAAGGCGCGATGATTGCAGACAAAATAAAGGAGCTTACAAACAATCCAAAATACCGTGACAGCGATGGAAATACCTACGACTACGGAAGTGTTGCGGTGCTTGCAAGGTCAAAGTCTGCGCTTAAGACCTACGAGAAGGTATTTGCCCTGAAGGGAATACCTGTTGCAAGCGACGTTGGCGAAAGCTTTTACGGTAAAAAGGAAATACAGCTTTGTATGTGCATCCTCAAAAGTATAGACAACCCCTTGCAGGACATTCCTCTTGCAGGCTTTATGCGCTCTTTTGCAGGGGCATTTACCGACGACGAGCTATGCGTAATTAAAACGGTGTACAGAAAAATGAAGCTGTACAACAGCGTAAAAAGGTATGCACAGGCATCTGCCGATGACGAAGAATTTTCACGTCTTAACAATGCTTATGACACTTTACTTGCCGAAAAATGCCGTAATTTTATTGACATGGTAAGCGAGTACAGGCGTTTTTCAAGGGGCAAAAGTGCATCTGAGCTTATGTGGAAGCTGTTTTGCGATATGGGACTTTTAAACTACTGTGTAAGCCCCTTATTTACAGATGAGCAGGAATCGGCAAGAAGAAATTTGCTCAAGCTGTACGAAATGGCGCTGTCCTTCAACAAAACCTCTTTCAGGGGAGTGGGCGCGTTTATCGACTACATAAACAGCTCTATGGAGAAGGACGACATAAAGGCGGAGCGACAGATTGGCGAGAGATGTGTGCGTCTTATGACGGTACACGCGTCAAAAGGTCTTGAATTTCCCGTATGCTTTGTCAGCGATCTTGCAAGAAAATTCAACAAAACCGACGAAAAACAGCATCTTGTGTTCTCCTCTGCCACGGGTGCTGCCTGCGTTTTGTGCGACACGGCAGAGATGACAAGCACCGACACCGACTCCTGCAGCGTGCGTATTACAACGCCCTACAAAAAGCTTATCGGTGACGAAATCGACCGTGAGGGTGGCAAGGAGGAAGCAAGAATTCTGTATGTTGCCCTTACACGTGCAAGGGACTATCTATTTATGACAGGTGTGTGTTCAAAAAGCCTTGACAAAGTGATTGCCGATGCAAAAACGGTGGATTTTTTGGGCAGATATTCTCAAAGTAACAGTTTCCTTAATATGATTCTGCCTGCGGTTATCAACGAAAAGGCATGTCTTGATTTATATATGCAAAGTGATGTGGAGCACGACGAGGTGCTGTGCGACAACATTACCGATGTTTTTACGGCGCAGTTTATCCCCTGTGAAAAGGCTTACGAAATGCTTATGTCTCAGGGTGAAAAGACGGCGGCAGACAGTATTTCCGAAAAGGATAATATTGATGAGAAATATTACAAAAAGCTGGTACAAAGCGGCTCTTTTGAATATGGTGGCAACACAGCTGCTCCTGCAAAGCTTACCGTTTCAATGCTCAAAACAGGTCTTATTGACGACAAAATGAGCGACCTTGAAGGCGAGGACGGCGAAAAAGAGCAAAAAAAGGCTGAAATAATCAGTCTTGAAGACAGAGTTCAAAAGAAGATTCCCGATTTTCTGTCACAGGCAAAAACTGCTGATGCTGCCGAAAAGGGTACGGCGATGCATATGTTTATGCAGTTTGCCGATTATTCACGCTGTACAGCTCCTCAGAGCATTGCGGATGAGGCACAAAGGCTGACGGAAAGAGGTTTTATTACCGATTCTCAGAGAAAAATGCTTGACCTTGACAAGCTACTTAAGTTTTTCAAGGGTGATTTTTACAGCCGTATTGAAAAAAGCGGAGAAATTTATCGTGAACAGCGCTTCAATCTTGAGGTGGCATCCTTCGGTGATGTTGCTCAGGCTGACAGCATACAGGCGCGTGAGATTCTTGTACAGGGTGTAATTGACCTGTTCTTTAAAAACGACGACGGAAGTTATACTGTTGTTGACTTCAAAACCGACAGGGTTTTCGGTGCTGAAGGAGAGGCTCGTCTTATAGCAAAGCACAAGGCTCAGCTTTACTACTATTGCCGTGCCGTTGAGGAAATGACGGGGTGTGCGGTGAATAGTGCGTATTTATATTCCTTTGCGTTGGAGAAAGAAGTAAGGGTTGAGTTTGGAATTTAAAATTCAAATGTAAAATTTGCACAAACCCCGTAGTACGATGTAACATCTTAAACTTTATATTTGCACACAAACCTTTAATTGTCATTCTGAACGCAGCAAAGCACAGGCGAAGAATCTGATACATATTATTTTGCACTTAAATCAGCCTTTAAGAAAGCATTGGCATCCAGATTATACAGTCTTTATAGTAAGAATGTAAGAAAAAGTCAGGAACAAAAAGCTTTTTACAATGAAAAATCAATAAAAGTGGTATCAAAAATTATATCTTATATAGAAAAGTTGAATGTCTCAAAAATGGAGGAAAAAGTATGAAAAAAATAATTATTATGAGTTCTTTGTGCGTTGTAGTAATTGCTGCAATTTTTCTTGGATTAAACTTTATTCATTCTGACAATGTTGTTGAGAAACTTTCAAAATCCGTAGTTTTGTTAGAAGTTTATGATGATGAGAATGAAATGGTTACTATTGGAAGTGGCTATTTCATATATAATGACAAAACTATTGTTACAAATTATCATGTCGTTGAAGATGCATATATGATTATTGCAATTTCTGATGATAATAGGAAATTCAAAATTAACACAATAATTGAATACGATGAAGAAAAAGATATTGCATTGTTGAAATGTGATGAATCTACGGGTGTTTCACATATTCCTTTTGCAGAAATGGATGAGTTAAAAAGAGGACAAGAGGTTATTGCTATCGGAAGCCCGTTAGGAATACAAAATACCGTTTCAACAGGGGTAATCAGTTCGTTTGATAATGAAAATGATGTTATGAAAATACATACAACCGCACCAATATCCAGCGGAAGTAGTGGTGGCTTGTTAGCAACAAAGGATGGAAAGGCTATTGGTATTACAAGTGCTTCATATATAGAAGGTCAAAATTTAAACATTGCTATAGATATAAGAGAAATCATTAAGCTATATGAAGATGATTTGAAAAATAGCGCATTGTTGTCAGACTTTTTTAAAGCAAAAGAACATTTGTATAAGTATAAAGAAATTAGCGCGGCGGAATTGTTGAGAAATTATAAGCAGCATCAGGATGAAAAAATGTGTGTTACTGGGTGGGTATCTACAAGTCTATATGATAATGAAGGATCTACAAATTTGCTGTTTTTGGTAGGAAATCCAAACCAAGTAATTTCTACTGGTACAACGATTTATTTACCCATGGATGAATATAATAGAGCTTCCCAATTAAAAGTTATTATGATTCCAAATCATGGCGATAAAACAAAAATAGAAGCGGGACAACAAGTTGGAATTTATGGTGAAATTAAATATGATATAATGTTTGAACGTATAAAAATTGTTCCATATAAAATTGAAGTATTGAATTAATCGGGGAAACAGATATTATGAAAGTAAATATAAATACAAAGGAAATTTTTGATGTTGATAGTGAGTTTGAATTAACAATGTTTCAGGTTTTTACTGCAAGAAATGACCTAATTATAGTTAATGTCATGTTGCAAAAAGCTGAAACTCAAAGGGAACTTGTATTTTTGTTCAAAATAATGCTTGGTATTTTAAGAGAATCTATTATGTTAATCAATGAATTAACAAAAAAGCATAAAGAAGAACTTTGTATATTTAATAATGTTAATGACATCCAAAAAGAGTTAGATAAACTCTATGAATTAAATTCTGGTATGGATAAAAATAGTTTTTCTTCTCAAGTGCTAAGTAAGATCCGTCATCAAATATTTCATTATAAAGAAACAGAAAACATAAAAGAA
>JAZRKT010000060.1:0-42100 GCA_045646465.1 Eubacteriales bacterium
ACTGATAATATTTGGACGGAACTTAAATCAAGACAATTGTTTTTGCTGTCGGGCTTCCCGACCGCTTCGTGCCCGAGCAGTCGTTCGAGTCCCAAAAAGAAAAAACCGATACATTTCTGCATCGGTTTTGGTATGGCGCGCCGCAAGGGACTCAGCCGCTTTGCGTCTTAACTGCTCGACGACCGCTTAGCGGTTCCCGTCTCGCACCACTACGCTAAAAAACAGCCGTAACAGGCTGTTTTTACATAGCACATAATTATATCTTCAAATTCACTGATAATATTTGGACGGAACTTAAATCAAGACAATTGTTTTTGCTGTCGGGCTTCCCGACCGCTTCGTGCCCGAGCAGTCGTACGAGTCCCAAAAAGAAAAAACCGATACATTTCTGCATCGGCTTTGGTATGGCGCGCCGCAAGGGACTCGAACCCCTGACCTTTTGGTTCGTAGCCAAACACTCTATCCAGCTGAGCTAGCGGCGCATAGCTGTCATTGACAGCTTAAACATAATACCACTTTTTAGCTTGTTTGTCAAGACTTTTTTTGAAAAATAACAAAATATTTTAACTCACTTCTGGAAACTCAAAATTTCAGCAATTTTTCTCTTGAGAATTCCTGCACATCTGATAGACCCATTAACATTTGGATGTCCGGCAGCACCTGTCTGATTTTTATAATCATAAATGGATTTAACAATGAGACAGTATGTATTCTTATCGTGCTTATTGAACTGGTGCACCGCTTTGACTATACTTTCATCAAATACGTGCACCATAGCACCGTACATCCAGATTATAGGTGTCGAAGGATACATTTTTCTTATGGCTGTCAGAAGCTCAAGAGCTCCGTTTACAAACTCATCGGGTGTTACGTGGCTTAATTTATCGTTGGTTCCGCCGTTGATAATAAACACGTCAGGAATATATCCATCGCACTTATATCCTGGCTTTCTCCTTGCAATCATATCAAAAATGTCGACAAATTTTATACCAACATTTTCGCCGCTGGAATGAACAATTCCCTGTCCTGATATACATTCAGTGCGTATATCAGCTCCAAGCGCCTGAGCTGTAAGATATGCATATGATTTTGTGCTGTCCTGTTCATAGGTATAATAAGCTGTTCTGCTTTTTGCAGCGAGAACGCCGTATCCGCTTGTTATGGAGTCACCCAAAAATTCAAGCTTCAGCTTTTTTGTATCAGCCGGCATTGAAAATTCAGGGCTCTTACCGCATATTTCAATTTTATCAATATATGCTGTTGTGCTTCCCTCGCTGATACGGATAATTTTAATCTTATGAATACGATCTCTCAGGTTTTCAACGACTGCAGTCACACTTTTGCCTATAACGCAAGCTTTAATTTCAACGCTGTCAACATATATTTTAAAATATACAGGCTGCTCAGCATTATATTCCCCGAAATGTACTGTAAGTCTGTCGCATTTTGCACAAAACTCAACACCGCTGTTTGACCAGGAAAATCTTGGAACGCCGTCAACAATGTTTTTTCTTCCTAAAATTCTGAAGCCGCCGTTTTCACGAATTTCAAGCGAAGCCATATTAAAATTCATTTTTCGTACCGTCCTCAGATATTATTTACGTAATCGACAAATGCGAGAAAATGCTTTTTACCGTCATCCGTGCGCTTATAAACTCCCGCGTGTTCGAGAACTTGTTTAAACACGTTACCGATCTCTGCTTTGATAATATCCATCACGTTATCCTTGTGTATATTGTCGTACTTGGGCAAAAACTCCTTAACCCAGTCTGCGTGCTTGGCAGTTTCCTCTTTAGCGTATAAATCATCCCCTGCGAGAATACCGTCGGCAAGCAGCTGCATTTCGTTTTTGAGTCTTGAAGGAAGCACCGCAAGACCCATAACCTCAATAAGACCAATGTTTTCTTTTTTGATATGATGAAGCTCCGCATGAGGGTGATATACGCCAAGAGGGTGTTCTTTTGTTGTAATATTATTTCTCAGAACGAGGTCGAGCTCATAATTTGTTCCTACACGTCTTGCAATAGGCGTAATTGTATTGTGAGGCTCACCGTCAGTTTCGGCATATATGAATGCATCCTCATCTGTATGGCCTCTCCAGGCATTAAGAATCTTTTCTGCAAGTTCAATAAGCTTTGTTTTATCGTTGCCGTTAATTCTGATTACAGACATCGGCCACTTGAGAATACCGCTTTTCACATTTCCAAAGCCCTTAAAGGTGACAGGTGTTTCAACCTTCGCCTTTGCCATTGCAAACTCATAATTACCACCCTGGAAATGATCGTGGCTGAGAATAGACCCACCCACAATGGGAAGATCGGCATTGGAGCCGAGGAAATAATGCGGGAACAAATCAACAAAGTCAAGAAGCTTTACAAAGCAGCTTCTATCAATTTTCATTGGAGTGTGGTCTCCGTTAAAAACAATACAGTGCTCATTGTAGTAAACGTAAGGAGAATACTGCATATACCAGTCGCTGTTATTTATGGTAATAGGTATAATTCTGTGATTCTGTCTTGCAGGAGAATTAAGTGTTCCTGCGTATCCTTCGTTTTCAACACAGAGGTTGCACTTTGGGTAGCCAGATTGCTTAGCTGTTTTGGCAGCAGCAATTGCCTTTGGGTCTTTTTCAGGTTTTGAAAGATTGATGGTAATGTCAATCTCACCATATTCGCTGTCGGTTTTCCACTTAATATCCTTGTTTACGCGGTAAGTGCGGATATAGTCGGTATTTCGGCTAAAATCGTAATAAAACTCTGTAGCCTTTACAGGAGAATCCTTATATATTTTTAAAAATTTTTCTACAACATATGAAGGATTTGGAGTAAGAAGACCCATAAGCTTTGTATCAAAAAGGTCACGGCTTGCAATGCCGTCATCAATAATACCGTTTTGAACGGCATAGTCAAGAAGCTCACCAAGAGTGCTTTCAAGGTCAACATCACTGTAGTCAACTCCGTCATCCTCGTATTCATCGAGCCTCAGAGCTTCAAGAATTCTGTTTATGCTGAAACGGAAATCAAGCTTACTTATTAGTTTCTTTTCAATTGCATATGTGCACAGTTTTTTTATAGAAGAACTTATCATTATTACAGTACCTTTCTTTTCGTATTCCCTATTATCATACACTTAATGACAAGGCTTTTCAATTTGAATTTGTTTCCTATATTTTACTAATTTTGAAATAAACTACAAAAGTATAGGTTGCATCTGAATTCCTTTCACTGCCCGTTCTATTGTATCCTGCAAAAGTGCAAATTCGCACACAAGACTTCTTGGCTTTTTCATTGCATCATCCTGTCTGAGAGGAACAAAATATACATTTCTACGTGCCAGCATTCTTCCGAAATTTTCGGCATTGCCTGCAAGTCCGTCGTTAGAAGCAAGAGCTATGACAAGAGGTCGGTCATTTCTTAGATGAGCCTTTGCTGCAAGTGTTACGGGAGTGTCGCAAATTCCACTTGACAGCTTCGCAAGAGTGTTGCCGGTACAAGGGCAGATGCACAGCACTTCAAGAGGCGTTTTAGGGCCGAGAGGCTCAGCTTCCTCCAGGGTACGAACTACTTTTCTTCCGCACATCTTTTCCGCTTTTTCAATAAAATCCTTTGCTTTGCCAAAACGTGTATCGGTACTTGCTGCATTATGTGACATAATTGTAAGAATGTCTCTGCCTTGTTTTACCAGCTTATCAAGCTCTTTGAAGCAGGTGTCAAAATTACAGAAAGAACCGCACATAGCAAAACCAATCACCTTGTCATGCCCTCCTCGTCGAAAATGTTTATAAGAGTATCAGCTATTACCTTGCCGGCGCTTATTTTAAGCTTTTTACCGGGCAGCGCAAGAGCCCATATAACCTTAAGCTTTTCATTTTTTGCCTTTTCAAAGTCCACACCTCCCGGCTTTGATGCAAGGTCGATTACAAGACTATCCTTAGACAGAAGGGATAATACCTTACCATCAAGAACAACAGACGGAACTGTATTAAAGACAAGCCTGCAATCCTTTATGCAGTCATTCAGATTTCCTGTATCTACCGAAGAATAACCGAAGGCTCGTATCCACGCTTTATCGGCATTTTTTCTTGCCGATGCAAAAACATTGCAACCCATTGATTTTAATAATCTGCAAAGAGCTTTGCCGATTCTGCCGTATCCCACTACAAGAACAGGATAATCTGTAATGGAAAAATCGGTATTCACCATTGCAATTTCGACAGCACTTTCGGCGGTGAGAACAGCATTTGCAATTTTTAGCTCTTCCCTGTCATAATAGTCAATTATTTCTATTGAAAATTTTTCGGCAAGGCTTTTTACCTCGTCATTGACATTTCCAGCAAAAACTACCGCATCTTTAGGTATAATAGAAAACAAAGACGGCAATGAAAGCGAAAAATCAGAAAGAGGCATATTCAGCGTTACTCTGTCATTAGATACAGGCAGCGGAAGTATAACAGCCTTGCTTTCACACAAAGCATCGTTTATGTCGTTGCACTTTGTAGATAATTCACTCTTTTCGTCCGATATATCAAATCCGAAAACTGCAGTTTCATACCCATATGAAGCAAGTTTTTCAGCACAAAAAAGCATTCTTGCATCTCCACCGATAACGGCAATTTTTCCGCCATTGGGAATCTTAACCATATATTCTCCTCCCGAAATTATAATTCCTTAACATAATATGTTTTGTAAAGTAAAAGTGACTAATAAAAAAATGTTTTCATTGGAATATTATATTCAATTAGGTATTGAAAAAATCAAAATGTTATTGTATAATTATTATGTATATGTATAATGTGAGGTAATATATGGCATATCAATCTGTAATATCGGGAGTTTCTCCCGAAAAGCAATCACTGCTGTTTGGAAATTTTGATGCTAACACAGCTCTCATTGAAGAGCAGTTTTCGGTTGTGATTTCATCAAAAACAAGCGGTATAATCATCTCCGGCGAAGAAAAGAATGTTGACAAAGCATGTGCCGTTATACGCAAACTTCTTGAAATGTGCAAAAAAGACGAGCCGTTGACAGAACAAAATGTGCGTTACGTAATGAAAATGGTAAACGACGGCGAAGATTCCGAGCTTTCTGCTTTTGACAATGACTGCATCTGTATTTCTTCCCGAGGCAAGCCCATAAAAGCCAAAACCGTAGGACAACGCAGTTACATTGAAGCTATCAAAAAGAACACCGTCACTTTGGGCATAGGTCCTGCAGGAACAGGTAAAACCTTTCTTGCTGTTGCAATGGCTGTCAATGCGCTGAGACACAAGCAGGTAAACAGGATAATACTCACCCGCCCTGCTGTCGAAGCAGGTGAACGTTTAGGCTTTTTGCCAGGCGACCTTCAAAGCAAGATTGACCCGTATCTGAGACCTTTGTATGATTCTTTACACGAGCTTTTGGGAGCTGAAGGCTTTGCAAGAAATCTTGAACGGGGCATTATCGAAATTGCTCCTCTTGCCTATATGAGAGGGCGAACTTTGGATGATTCCTTTATCATTCTTGATGAAGCACAAAATACAACACCTGAGCAGATGAAAATGTTCCTTACCCGACTCGGCTTTGGTTCTAAAATCGTGGTAACAGGTGATATTACGCAGATTGACTTGCCGGGAGGGGTAAAAAGTGGCCTTGAACAGGCAGGTTCAATACTTGAAGGTATTGACGGAATATGCGTATTCAGACTGTCGGACAAGGACATTGTAAGACATGCTCTTGTACAGAAAATCATAAATGCTTACGACAAATTCGACGCACGAAGAAAAGTTGCCATTGAAGCGAAAAAGAGCGGCAACACAAATGATGACAACGGAGGAAATTAAATTGAAGCATACTATATATTCAAAAAACGAACAAAACAAGGTTGAGCTTACGTCGGCTCTGCGTTCAACTGTAAAAAAGGCAATTATTGCCGCACTTGACTATCAGGAAATTGACTTTCCCGTGGAAATTTCCGTAACCTTTACAGATAACGAGCAGATTCACATTCTCAACAAGGAATACAGAAGCAAGGATGCTCCCACCGACGTTCTATCCTTCCCTATGTTTGAGGACGGCGAAATTGAATACGATGACGAATCGGATGAACCCTGCGCCTTGGGAGATATAGTTATTTCTCTTGAAAAAGCAGTTGAGCAGGCACAAGAATACGGTCACTCAATCGAAAGAGAGGCTGCATTTTTGGCAGTTCACTCTGTTCTTCACTTACTTGGTTTTGACCACGAAACTAGCGAAGAAGATGACGAATATATGAAGGAAAGTGCAGAAGAAATTCTGTCGGGAATCGGTCTTCGCAGACAGAATACAGATGAAAACCTTTTCGGTGCAGGTATTCCCGTCAAAGAGCAGAAAACTGTATTTATTAGTCTTATCGGACGTCCAAATGTTGGAAAAAGCACGCTTCTTAATGCTATTGTCGGCGAAAAGGTGGCTGCTGTTTCCAAAAAGCCCCAGACTACACGTAACAGAATTGTAGGTATTCATACAGCCGGTTGTGAACAGTACGTATTCGCCGACACTCCAGGTCTTCATAAGCCCAAGAATAAGCTTGGCGAATATATGGTTAATGCCGCTGAAAGTGCAATTCCTGATGCCGATGTTATTGTGTATGTCGTTGAGGTTTCAGACAGCATTCATCCTCAAGACAAGGAAATTGTTGAAAGAATCAAAAAATCAAAGCTTCCCGCCATCCTTGTTCTCAATAAAACAGATGTAACAAAGAAAGACAAGCTTCTTGTTACAATGGCGAAATTTTCCGAGATGCATAACTTTGTTTCTCTTATTCCCACAAGTGCACTTAAAAACGAAAATGTTGATATTGTGCTTAATGAAATCAAGCCATATCTCAAAAACGAGCCCTGGTTTTATCCGGAGGATATGATTACCGACCAGACGGTAAGAACCTTAAGTTCGGAAATTATAAGAGAAAAGCTTTTGCGCCTGCTTGACGAAGAAATCCCACACGGAACTGCTGTTACTGTTGAGGATTATGAAGAAAGCGACAAGCTTATAAAAATAAGAGCTGAGATTTACTGTGAAAAGGAAGCTCACAAAAAAATTATAATCGGAAAAAACGGTGAGACTTTGAAAAAAGCGGCAACCTTTGCCCGTGAAGACATTGAGGCAATGACCGAAAAGAAGGTTTTCCTTGATTTATGGGTTAAGGTTAAAGAAAACTGGAGAGACTCTGAGCTTAATATGGCTCGTCTCGGCTTTAAAAAGGAAGAATGATGGAAGAATTCATCTGTGAAGGAATTGTAATACGTGAAAAGCCTCACAACGAAGCTGATAAGCTACTGACAATACTAACAGCGAGCCATGGCAAGGTGTTCGCATATGCAAAGGGTGTTAAAAACATTGCCGCAAAAAATGCGCCTGCCTGTCAGCTGTTTGCATTTTCTGAATATCACATTGTTAACAGCCGAGGCAGACGTGTAGTTAAAAGTGCAATATCGAAGGATATTTTTTTCGGTATGCGGTGCGACCCTGCAAGATTTGCACTTGTCAGCTACTTTGCCGATATACTTAATCACGTTTCAATGGAAAACAACGACGAAACTGAGTCTTTAAGACTGTTTCTCAATTGCATATTTGCACTTTCCAACAAACAGGATGTTCCGCTGTGGCTTATAAAAAGTGCGTTTGAACTTAGGCTTTGCTGTGTTCTTGGATTTATGCCTGATTTTACAGCCTGCCCAATCTGCGGATGTGAAACGGTTTTGAGCACGCTTAATTGCTTCAGCTTTGATATGTCGTCGGTAATTTGCGACAACTGCAAAGAAAAATATTATAAGCTCCAAGGAACAATACTGTTTAGTACAACAATTTCCCGTGATGTACTTGAAGCAATGCTCCATATTTGTCTTTCTGACAGTAAAAGATTTTTGTCTTTTAAAATTGACGAAAGCTTTTCAAATGAGCTGTCATTTATTTGCGAAAACTATATCATTAACAAAACTGAACGCACATATGATACACTTAAGATTTACAAATCTATTGTAAATTCCCTGAATAATACCTAAAGGAAGAAAAATGAGTAACAAAAACAATTTAAAGCTTAGCAGTGATGCCTTAAATAAGCTTTCTTCTGATGACTTTGCAAAGGCAATTAGAACGCTTGAATTTGACAAGATTTTAAACAAGCTTGCTTCATACTGTCCGGTTGAAGCTGCTCACCCTGCAATTCTGTCAATTCATCCTTCGGTTTCAGCTGAAGAAATAAAAAGACGTTTAAAAGAAACAAGTGAAGCAAAGATACTTATACAAACCAAGGGAGTCCTGACATTATCAAACATAAAGGACATCACCAACCATCTTGAGCGCGCAGACAAAGGCTCATGCCTTTCCCTGTCGGATTTGCTTGACATTGCATCACTTTTGAAGGTTTGTGCATCGCTTAAGGTTTACTTTAACAATATTTCGCAGGACTTTTATCTTTACAGCTACAGTGAAAAAATCAAAGAAAACAAGTTTCTTGAAGAAAAAATTTCATCCTGCATAGTATCAGAAGAAATTGTAGCCGATACAGCCTCCGATAAGCTGTACGAAATACGAAGAAAAATCCGTAATGCCTCGGGAAAAGTGCGTGATGTGCTTCAGAAGTACATTACGGGACAGGACACAAAATTTCTGCAGGAAACAATTGTTACAACAAGAAACGGCAGATACGTAATCCCTGTTAAGGTTGAATACAAAAACGAAATCAAAGGTCTTATACATGACTCATCCGCATCGGGTGCTACAGTGTTTATCGAACCTATGGGCGTTGTAGAGGCAAACAATGAATTAAGAGCCCTTCAAGGTGAAGAAAAAGCAGAAATTGAGCGAATAATGTATGAGCTGACAGGTGATTGCGCACGTTTTTCGGCTGATATTCTTCAAAGCTACAATACAATAATTTCAATTGCCGTAATCTTCGCCAAGGCTGATTTTTCCCTTGATTACGACTGCTGTGAGCCTGTTATTTCAAAGGATAAATACCTAAGACTTAACGAAGCGCGTCATCCGCTTCTTGATAAATCAAAGGTTGTTCCCACGAATATTTATCTTGGTAAATCATTTACTACTCTTGTTATTACGGGACCTAACACAGGCGGCAAAACCGTCACGCTTAAAACTATAGGTCTTTTGTCTATGATGGCACAGTCAGGTCTTCACATACCTGCCAAAGACGGCTCTTGCGTGCCTGTGTTTGATGGAATCTTAGCAGACATCGGCGACGAACAGAGCATCGAGCAGTCGCTTTCTACGTTCTCTGCACATATGGTGAATATTGTTGATATTCTTTCAAGATACTCGGCTAATTCACTTATACTGTTTGACGAGCTTGGTGCAGGTACCGACCCTATAGAAGGTGCGGCGCTTGCACAGACCATACTTGAAAATGTCACCGAAAGAAGTGCACTTTGTGCCGCTACTACCCACTATGCAGAGCTTAAAGCATTTGCGATGGATACAAAGAATGTCACAAATGCTTCCTGCGAATTTGACGTTAAAACCTTAAAACCTACGTACCGACTTATGATAGGTATGCCGGGACGTTCAAACGCCTTTGCAATTGCAAGAAAACTCGGTCTTGCTGAAAGTATTATTTCAAAAGCTTCTGCCAAAATTGACAGCGAAACACAGTCCTTTGAGGGGCTTATCGGGCAGCTGGAAGAAGACCGTATTGAAATGGAAACTAACAAAGCTCACGCCAAAAAGCTTAAGGAAAAAGCTCAGGCAATGTTTGATATAAGTGAAAAACAGCGTCTTGAGTTTAACAAACGAATTGAAGAAGAAGGTGAAAAGGCAGAGAAAAAGGCTGCCGAATTACTTGAGCGCGCACGCTCAAGTGCGGATTTTGTTTTTGCACAGCTTCAGGAAATTCAGCGCAAAAAGGATGCAGATAACTTCAAGGAGCTACTTGCAAAATCTCAGGAAGAAGTCCGCAAGGCTTTAGGTATCGCAAGTACAAATATTAAAATCGGCGAAAAAATCGAAGCTGAATACAAGCCTCCACGTGATTTTGTTAAGGGTGACAAGGTAACGGTGGCATCTCTTGGCAAGCAAGGCGAAATTGAAAAAATTGACGGTCACAATGTAACCGTTCTTATCGGAAGTGCAAGATTTAAAACAAAGCTAAAGGAGCTTCGCTTAATTACGGAAAAGCAGGAAACAAAGCAAAAGAATACAACACGTACACCCCGCAAAATGCTTGAAGCAAAAAGTGAAGTTGACGTGCGAGGCTTTATCGGAGACGATGCTATATTTGTTGTTGATAAATTTCTTGATGATGCTGTGCTTTCGGGTCTTATCAACGTCCGCATAATCCACGGAAAAGGCACGGGAGCGCTAAGAAAAGCTCTATGGGACTATTTTAAACGTGACACTAGAATTCAGGAGTACCGTCTCGGAACCTTCGGTGAGGGCGATTCCGGTGTTACTGTTGTTACCTTAAAGTAAAGGAGAGTTGCATATGAAAAATCTGTTTCTTGTATTTTTTGCTTTAGCAACGGTGCTTTTTGTGTTTTCGTGCAACAAAAAAGCAGATTTTACCAATGAAATTCAGAAAGAAGTTGTTATCGTTAAGCCTGATTTTGACAAAAATGACCTTGATGAAAAATTCGGCACAGATGAAACATACATTGTAAAAACTTATCTGCAGTCCCCCGCTGAGGATATTGAAAGTCTGATAGGAAACGGTCTTTATATCAAAACTACTCATTATCAGCTTAGCGACGGCACTTGGAAAACCGATGATTATTCATATAAATACAAGCTTGTTGTTACTGGCAGAATGAATAACGCCGCTATGGACAGCACTTACCACATTCTTTCCAACAGAGAATCGATTACATTTGACGAAGCCTGGAAGGCTACCGGCTTTAGCAGTAACAGCGAGGACTATTTTAAGCCCGAAGATGCGATTATTGTAGCTTTTGAGTAACTTTACCTATTGACAACGCAAAATGATTGTGATATAATTAACAATGTGAATAGTAATCCGACCTGAAGACGTAAAAACTCTGAAAGCAGGATGCTGTAAAATACAACTATTGCCATAGGTATAGGTATGTTTTCTGCATCCGTTTAGGTCTCGGATGCAGATTTTTTATTAAGGAGGAAACATGGAAACAAGAGTTGCTGTAATGTCTATCATTGTAAGCTGTCCTGACTCGGTAGAGAGTCTGAACACACTTCTTCACGAATACAGAAGCTTCATTATCGGCAGAATGGGTATTCCCTACCGCGAGAAAAAAATCAACGTTATGTCAGTTGCTATAGATGCACCTCAGGATATTATTTCTTCGCTTTCAGGTAAAATCGGAAAGCTATCGGGAATTACCGTTAAAACTGCCTATTCCGGTGTGATTACAAATGAGTAAGATGGTTAAAGAACTAATTGATAAGCTTAATAAAAACAAGTGCCTGTCACTTGAAGAATACAAACAGATGCTTGATGGTTTTAATGCTGACGACGCAGAATACGCAAGAGAGCTTGCCGTTTCAATAAGACAATTGGTTTACGGAAACAAAATCTACATAAGAGGTCTTATTGAAATAACAAATTACTGCAAAAACGGATGTCTCTATTGCGGTATCAACAGAAGCAACAAGCAATGCCTGCGCTACAGGCTTTCTAAGGAAGAAATATTGTCCTGCTGTGATTACGGCTACCAACTTGGTTTTCGAACTTTTGTTATGCAGGGCGGTGAGGACAATCATTATACAGATGAGGTTGTGTGCGATATAGTCAGAGAAATTAAAAGACGATATCCTGACTGTGCTGTAACGCTGTCCCTCGGCGAAAGAAGTGAGGAAAGCTACAAAGCTCTTTATGAATCCGGTGCTGACAGATATCTTCTTCGTCACGAAACCGCTGACAGCGAGCATTATTCTCGCCTTCATACCACAGACCTGACGCTTGAAAACAGAATGAACTGTCTGAATAATCTAAAAAGAATCGGCTTTCAGACGGGATGCGGATTTATGGTTGGCTCGCCCTATCAGACAAATGCACAAATAGCAAAGGATTTAAAGTTCATTGAAGAATTTAGTCCTCATATGTGCGGTATAGGTCCCTTTCTTCCCCACAAGGACACAGTATTTGCTGATTTTGAAAAAGGCTCCTTTGAACTTACGCTGTTTTTATTATCTATAATACGTATTATGAAACCGTCAATTCTTCTTCCATCTACGACCGCTTTGGGTACAATTAGAGAAGGCGGACGTGAAATGGGCATTCTCGCAGGTGCCAACGTCATAATGCCCAATCTTTCCCCCGATACAGCGAAGGATAAATATATGCTGTATGACAATAAATTACGAACAGGTCTTGAAAGCGCCGAGGCTCTTGACAGACTTAAAGAGAAATTTGCTTCAATTGGATACAAAATTGTTACCGACAGGGGCGATTATAAACAACAAATCTGACAGAAAGATTTTTATCTGACTTAAAGAAAGGAAATTACACTATGGCAAAATTTGATTTGAAATCACTTAAAGCTGAAGAATTTATCAATCACGAGGAAATTCTTGAAACACTTGAATATGCTGAAGCAAATAAGCACAATGCCGAGCTTATCCGTTCAATCTTGGAGAAGGCAAAGCCTAAAAGAGATGAAGCCGGTACACATTCCGTTGGTCTTACTCACAGAGAAGCGTCCATTCTTCTTGCCTGCGACATTCCTGAGCTTAATGAAGAGATGTTCAGTCTTGCAAAGCAGATAAAGCAGGATTTTTACGGTAACAGAATAGTTATGTTTGCTCCACTTTACCTGTCTAACTACTGTGTAAACGGATGCACCTACTGCCCTTATCACTACCAGAACAAGAATATCTGTCGTAAAAAGCTTACTCAGGAAGAAATTGAAAAGGAAGTTATTGCTCTTCAGGATATGGGACATAAACGTCTTGCAATTGAAGCAGGAGAAGACCCCGTTAACAACCCCATTGAGTACATTCTTGAAAGTATTGACACAATCTACAAGGTAAAGCACAAGAACGGAGCAATCCGCAGAGTGAATGTCAACATTGCTGCAACAACCGTTGAAAATTACCGAAAGCTCAAGGATGCAGGTATAGGTACATACATTCTCTTCCAGGAAACCTACCACAAGGATAGCTACGAAAAACTTCATCCCACAGGTCCCAAGCACAATTATGCTTATCACACAGAAGCTATGGATAGGGCTATGGAGGGTGGTATTGACGACGTAGGTCTTGGTGTGCTGTTCGGTCTTGAGCTTTACAAGTATGAATTTGCAGGTCTTATTATGCACGCAGAGCACTTAGAGGCTGTTCACGGCGTAGGTCCACACACAATAAGCGTCCCCCGTCTTAAGAGGGCTGATGATATTGACCCCGATAAGTTTGACAACGGTATTTCCGATGAAATATTTAAGAAAATTATTGCCTGCATAAGAATTGCTGTTCCATACACGGGTATGATTATTTCAACACGCGAAAGTGCAAAGGTAAGAGGCGAGGCGTTAGAGCTTGGTATTTCTCAGATAAGCGGAGCTTCAAGAACCTCTGTAGGCGGATATGCCGAAGAAGAAAGACCTCATGATACAGAACAGTTTGATGTTTCTGACGAGAGAACTCTTGACGAGGTTGTAGGCTGGCTTATGGAAATGGGACACATACCGTCGTTTTGTACAGCTTGCTACCGCGAAGGAAGAACGGGCGACAGATTTATGAGCCTGTGCAAAACAGGACAGATTCTCAACTGCTGTCATCCAAATGCGCTTATGACTCTTGCGGAATTCCTTGAAGACTACGCATCTCCACGCACCAAGGAGCTTGGCTATGCAATGATTGAAAAAGAGCTTGGCAACATCCCAAAAGAAAAGGTCAGAGAAATTGCAAAGAGGAATATTGAAGCTATAAGAAGCAACAATAAAAGAGATTTCAGATTCTGATAAAAACGAAAGACTATGATTTGCCAAACAAGTCATAGTCTTTGTTGTTTCTTGAAAGTATTTTTTCGAGCGAATACCTAAAGTAAATTCCACTGTTTCATTTACTTTGACAATTTATCGAATTCGCTTATCAACTCTTATAACCATTATTTAACAGTTGAAATCTTGACAACAGCACGATAAATTGTTATAATAATTAAGATATAAAGAGGGTGAAATTTTGGGAATTATAAATATTCTTGACAAGCAGACAGCAAACCTTATCGCTGCAGGCGAGGTTGTGGAAAGACCTTCCTCGGCAATTAAGGAAATGCTGGAAAATTGTGCCGATGCAGGTGCTACGGCAATAACCGTTGAAATAAAAAATGGCGGTACAAGCTTTATTAGAGTTACTGATAATGGGTGTGGCATGACTCGTGAGGATGTGCCAAAATGTATAATGCGTCACGCAACAAGCAAAATTAAAACAGGAAGCGACCTTGAGGCTATAGCCACCTACGGCTTCAGGGGTGAAGCCCTTGCGGCAATTTCATCGGTATCTAAAGTTAGAATTCTCACAAAAAGTGACAAAGAAGAAGCCGGAACACTCTTTGAATGTCATTTCGGCGAACAGGTTGAGCTTTGCGATGCAGGGTGTCCTCAGGGTACAACAATAACAGTAGAAAATATATTTGAAAATGTTCCTGCAAGACGAAAGTTTTTAAAAAAGGACTCTACCGAAGCCTTATCCGTTGCGGCAGCTTGTGAAAAATTTGCTTTATCAAGAAGCAATATAGCTCTCACTCTCATTTCGGACAATAATGTAAGATTACAAACTCCCGGTGACGGCAATCTTAAAAGTGCAGTTTATGCGGTTCTCGGCAGAGAATTTGCAACAGTCCTCTACCCTGTTGACTATACTTTAGACGGCGTTCACATTCACGGTTTTATTGCTAAGCCCGAATTTTCCCGTCCCAACCGCAATATGCAGAACTTTTTTGTAAACAACCGATATATTCGTTCAAGAACAATGATGGCGGCAGTTGAGGAAGGCTTCAGAGGGTTTTGTCCCACAGGAAAATTTCCCGCCTGCGTTTTGTTTTGCGACATAGATTTACGGCTTGTTGATATAAACGTTCATCCTGCTAAGCTTGAGATTAAGTTTTCAGACGAAAGAAAAGTCTTTGACGCAATATACTTCTCGGTTAAAAACGCCCTGTCAAATGCCGTAAAATTCAGCGGTTTTACAGAATCTGACGATGAACAGCCTGTCTTTCCATCCATCAAAAAAACGGACGAAACGGCAAAGGAAAACAACATTGATAAGGTCTCTTTACATCAGAACGACATAAAAAAAGCTGCTGTATCAATTGAAGATATTTCCGCAACTTCAGTAATTAACTCACAAAAGCAGGACGAAGGAAAGGTTACAGCCGTCGAGCCTGTAAAGACTGCCAGCGAGTCAGTTTCTTTCACAAAAGAATGTGATGCCTCTGACAAGCTATCGGCATATCAGCACAAGACTCTTGATTTTCTTTCTGACAGTTATCCGCAAAAGACAGCTGTTACTCCCCCTGTCAAGACAGTAACCGAAGAAAGTGAATCTGCTCAGGCTAATATGCCTAAGCTTGTTGTTACCGAGTTTGGAGACGATATGAAAAAGCCCAATATTGCTGATTCTGTTGCGCCTCAAGCCGAGGCTGTCCCGCTTTTTTCGCCTGCACCAGCCGTAAAGCAAGACGAACTCATAACCTCCAATCAGCTGCAGAAACCAAAATATATCGGCGAAGCGTTTGATACATACATTATTTGTCAGTTTAAGCAAAGCCTGTATCTTGTTGATAAGCATGCAGCGCACGAGCGTATAATTTACGAACGGCTTAAAAAGAACGATTATGAAAACGGCTCGCAATATCTTCTTGAGCCGATTCACGTAACGCTGACAGCAAAAGAAGCTGAGGCGGCAAATGAAAATAAAAATTATTTCCAAAAAATCGGATTTGAGTTTGATGAGTTCGGAGTAAACACCTTTGTAATCCGTTCACTTCCCACTCCTATAGCACAAAGTGATGCAAAGGATGTATTTACATTCCTTTCAGGAAAGCTTGCAGAAGGCAATTCTCGAAGCGCTGGCGAAATTTTTGACAGAGCACTCTTTACAGCTGCCTGCCGTGCTGCAATCAAGGGCGGAGATAAAAACACCGAGCTTGATAACAAGTACATAATAGAAGAAATATTCAACAACGAAGCTGTTCTTTACTGTCCTCACGGACGTCCTGTGATTTATGAGTTTACAAAAAATAAGCTTGATAAAATGTTTGACAGACTATAGTGAGGTGATGATTTTGAAAAAAATAGTTTTATCTGTTGTTATGTTATTGGCAATGTCTATATCATCATTATGCCTTGAATGTGAGTATGCAATAAACCCTATGTTTGAATATGCCCGTCCTTTCTGCAATAATGCCGCTGTCTGCTCAAATAACGGTATCAGCATTGTTACAGACAGATACGGAAATATGAAGGATTACACGGGTAAAACCATCAATCTGCGTTCAAATGGACTAGTATTGGTTGTGGGAGATAACGATTTGGCGGCATTCTTTGACGTAAACGGATACCGCCTTACCGAATATGTATATGATACATTTCCCGTTACCGATGTGAAAACCGGTACCAAAAGCTATCGATTCGGATACTATGACGGTGACGGAAAGAGCGACCTTGTCCCTTTCTCAAGAAATAAAAAGTACGGCTTTATCAACTCAAAAGGAGTTGAAGTTATACCTCCCAAGTACGATTATGCCTATGGGTTCGTAGAAGGTATGGCTCTTGTCTGTGCCGAAGGTGTTCTCAGCGAATACGGCACATACACCAATGGCAAGTACGGAGTTATTCTTGAAGACGGCACTGAGATTTTGCCTGCAGACTCTTATTGGGTCGGTACCCATATTTCAGAATTCGGCTACTGTCTGTTTTATAATGGTAAAGCTGACAAAACGCTTGTCGATAAATCGGGTAATAAAATTATGGTAGATGAAAACGGGTTTGCGCCCATAGATGCTGACTTTATTTTTCTTGAGACACAAGACGGCACAATGGGTGTTGCTGATAGGAACGGAAACCATATTATTCCTCTCGGCAATTATGAATATATCGAAAAAGTCAACAATCAGTTTGTAGTTGACTATAAAAAGATTGTAGATGCAAAAGGCCGGACAGTATATGAAGCAAAAGAGAACGAAAGGATAGAAGTTCACTACATAGATATCTACAATAAGAGCGATTTCTACCGCATTTCCGTTCCTTCACCCGAAAATAGCATGGAAAAGCTTTACGGCTTTGTATATGCAAACGGCAAGGTTATTTTTGAGCCTGTGTACACGTCGCTCTATGATATAGGGGAAGGTCTTATCGTTGCTCAGAAGGACAATACAAACTATCTTTACAGCTACTACGGCGAGCAATTATGCATTCTTAACGGCAACAACGCAGGTCAATGTATAGACGGACTGTTCCCGATATTTGATTTTACAGAAAACAAGTACGGATATATGCTTAATCCTCTCAGGCACCCCAAGGTGTTTGTAAACGGCGAAAAGCTGACAGTTGACATTTATCCAAAAATTGAAAATAACCGCACGCTCGTTCCTTTAAGAGGAGTATTTGAAGCACTTGACGCCGACGTATTATGGGATGACTCAATAAAAACCATAACCGCAACCAAGGGTGATATTACAATCAGGCTTCAAATAGGAAGTAATACACTTTATAAAAACGGCGAACCCATTGAAATTGACGTTCCCGCAAAAATTGAGAACGGCAGAACTCTTGTACCGCTTCGTGCTATATCTGAGGCTCTTGAATGTGACATAGTATGGGATGACGTTGACAGAATTGTTAATATTATAGAAAATGAAAGGTAATTGGTATGTTTAAAGTATTAAGGAAAGAAGGCTTAGCAAGACGCGGGAGGATGGAAACTGTTCACGGAACAATAGAAACTCCCGTATTTATGAATGTGGGTACTTCTGCAGCTATCAAAGGTGCTGTATCAACAGATGATTTAAAAGAAATCAAGTGTCAGGTAGAGCTCTCCAACACCTATCACCTTCACGTACGTCCCGGTGACGATGTTATCCGTGATATGGGAGGGTTGCACGAGTTCTTCAATTGGCACGGTCCTATTCTTACAGATAGCGGCGGATTCCAGGTGTTTTCCCTTGCAGTTCTTCGTAAAATCAGCGAAGAAGGCGTTATGTTTGCTTCCCATATGGACGGTAAGAGAATATTTATGGGTCCCAAGGAAAGTATGAAGATTCAGGCAAATCTTGGCTCTACAATTGCAATGGCATTTGATGAATGTGTTGCAAATCCCGCAGAATATAATTATGCAAAAAATTCTTGTGAAAGAACTACAAGATGGCTTAGAATCTGCATAGATGAGGTTGCTAAGAACAACCAAATGGAAAATGCTGTCAATCCCAATCAGCTTCTTTTTGGCATAAACCAGGGCAGCACCTATGACAAATTACGCGCTGATCATATGAAGGCTATTGCAGAGTTTCAGGATGAGCTTGCAGGATACGCAATCGGCGGACTTGCTGTAGGTGAAAGTGCTAAAGAAATGTATCACATTATTGAAGTTGTTGAGCCATTTATGCCACAGGACAAGCCAAGATATCTTATGGGTGTCGGTACTCCCGGTAACATCCTCAACGCCGTAAGACGTGGCGTCGACTTTTTTGACTGCGTAATGCCAAGTCGTAACGCACGACACGGAAATCTCTTTACAAGCAAGGGCTTTATGAATCTCAACAACGAAAAGTATATGCGGGACCCCAGACCCATTGAAGAAGGCTGTCAATGTCCTGCCTGCAGAAGCTATACGAGAGCTTACATCAGACATCTTTTTAAGGCAAGAGAGCTTTTAGGTATGCGTCTTTGCGTGCTTCATAACCTTTATTTCTATAATACTCTTATGGAAAGAATAAGACAGGCGCTTGATGAAGGCAGATTTGAACAGTTCTACAAGGATAACATTGAAATTCTTGAATCACGGCTTCAGGACTAATAAAACATTTAAGCGGTGCAGAAAATTCGTCTGCACCGCTTTTTGTCAAATTAAATTACACGCGACCAACATCAACACACAAATTCTCCTCGTTACATTCCGTAACAAGGGAATCGTTAAAATGAATTATAACATTCTGTTCTTCAAGAATTACTTGTATATTGTTACACCTATGTTTTTTCACACCTTGACTCAACCTGTTAAAGTAAAGTTTTTCTGATTTCTTTTGCGCTTTTAATTGAAAGATAGCTTGGTGCAATATCAAACACCGTTTTACATCCCTTTGCTCCATCTAGCCCAAGTCTGTACGCTGCTCTTGCATATGCAGTAATTACAGATGCAGTAAATTCGGGGTTTGAATCAAGCTTTAAGCTATATTCAATAATGTGTTTGTGCTCAAGCTTTTTGCCCGTTCTTCCGCTTCTGATCACAAATCCGCCGTGAGGTATGCCCGAGTGGTCTCTGTCAAGCTCCTCTTTGGAAATAAAGTGAACAGTCGTGTCATAATCAGCAAAGTAGTTGGGCATTGTCTTTATCTCATTTTCAATTTTTGCTTTATCAGCTCCATCCTCTGCAACAACAAAACATTCGCGTGTGTGCTTTTGTCTTGTGGTGAGTACAGGTGAATCACCGCGTCTTACTCTTTCAAGTGCTTCTTCAACAGGAATAGTGTATTGCCTTGCATCCACAACGCCTTCGATACGTCTTATAGCATCGGAATGTCCCTGACTTACGCCCTTGCCCCAAAATGTGTAATCTTCGCCGTCGGGAAGAACGCAAGATGCGTAAAGCCTGTTAAGTGAGAACATACCTGGATCCCATCCACAGGAAATGATTGCAACCTTGCCTGACTTATTTGCTGATTCATCAACTCTTTCAAAATGTTCTGAAATTCTCGCGTGAGTATCAAAGCTGTCAACACAATTGAACATCGAAGCAATATAAGGTGTCTGTTCGGGTAAATCAGTAGCACTGCCGCCACAAAGAATCATAACATCAATTTTGTCTATCATTTCCACAGCCTTATCAGCGTGCAAAACAAGCGCTGACGGTGTGTCTATTTTAACTGTTTCAGGGTTACGTCTTGTAAAGACAGCTACAAGCTCCATATCCGAGTTCTGCCTAATTGCACTCTCTATACCTCTGCCAAGATTACCGTAACCGAAAATACCTATTCTGATACACATAAAAACGCCTCCGTGGATTTTATTAACAGAGTAATTATATCACTGTGTTAATCTATTTACAATAGGAATTATTAAAATTTTAAAAAATAAGCCTCCAAAAAAGTTGGAGGCAAAACATTAAAACTTGTCAACAGGATAAAGAATCTTAAGCTGGTTAACCTTGCTTTGAAATGCAGCCTGCTGCTTTTCCTGATTAACCATTGAAGCTAACTGATCCTTTATTTCATCAAAAGAATATGCTCCGGCTTCGTTTTTGGAATTGAGCTTGATAAGATGATAGCCAAACTGTGTCTTTACGGGGCCTGTGATTTCACCGACAGTCATCTTAAATACAGCCTCGTCAAATTCGGGAACCATCTGACCTTTTGTAAATTCACCCAAGTTTCCGCCATTTTCCTTTGAAGGACAAGTGCTGTTATCGCGTGCGACATCTTCAAAGGATACTTCGCCTGCCTTGATTTTTGCAAGAAGCTCATTTGCAAGCTCTTCGTTGTCAACAAGAATATGGGAAGCATTAACTGACTCGCCCTTTACGAACTTGTCAGCATTTTCATCGTAATACTTCTTAATTTCGTCGTCAGTTGCAGGCTTTACATCAGCCAACGCCTTATTTACAGCAAAGCTCACAAGCATATCATTCTTAACCTTTTCAAGCTGAGCCTTGAACTCTGCGTTGTGCTCATAAAGATTCTTTTGAGCGTCAAGAAGAAGAAGCTTGTTTGCTATAAGCTGTTCAAGAATTGCTGCTCTCCCCTTTGGGTTGTCATAATTCTGCCCTCTCTGTGCAAGAGAAGCAATCATTTCATTTACATCAGATTCCATAATTGCTATAGAACCAACCTTTGCCAATACTCTGTTGTCCATAATAATAATTCCTTTCGTGGATAAAATATTATACTAATTTAATACTCGATATTTGACGGGCTTTTTTTGAGCCAAAGCACACAGGATACGCCGCAAAGCTTAATACTAAGCCACAAAATACATCTATAATTGAATGTTGCTTTAAAAATACCGTAGAAAAAGATATAAGAAGACACGAAATCAGATTCAAAAAGAGAAAAACTTTGTCTTTAACCGTATCTGATTTAAAAAACGAAAAACATATTGCCATTGAGCCAAGCACATGAATTGAAGGGCACACGTTGGTGTTTGTATCAAAGACATAAAGCCCACCGACGACTGTATGAAATATTCCTGTTTCTTCCAGAGCGGGTCTCAGGTTCTGACAGGTGGGATAAATGAAATAAATCAAGGATGTAACGGAATATGTTATAATTATAAACCACATACAGCGTTTAAAAGCATCAACATCCTTGAAGAAAAAGTATATAAGTCCTCCTATCAGGTAAACAAACCAGAAAAAGTAAGGTATGATAAACTGAGGAATAAACGGAATAAAACTATCAAGAATAGATTCTATGGGATGATATGTACAAGTTCTTATACGTTCAAAGTACAAAAACACAAGTCCGTACACAGGCCAGTAAAGCAAAAGCATTACGTGGCGAAATTGAGGACTATTTAAATTTGAAAGCTTCAATTGCCCGTAGTCGGGCGCCGGACGGTTCATTTAACCTCTACCTCTGCACCAATAGTACCAAGAGCGTGAAGACAAATATCACGTGCTGAATTGGGATTTATATATTTTCTTTGATTATATGTTATACTGTCAGCATATTCTTTATCTGTAAACACTTTCAGAAAAGCTTCTGTTGCATCTTCAAGTGTCTTACCGCCAATTGCCACACCCAACCCTGTGAGAATCTGATAGTTTTCAGTTTCGCATCCCGGAATGGGACTTGTAAGAATAAGCGGTACATTGCTTACCATCGCCTCAGTTGATGAAAGACCGCCGGGCTTTGTAACAACAAGGTCACAGGCTTTCATAAACAGATGAACATCGTTAGTAAAGCCGATAGCCGTAATATTATCATAGTTTTCGTACTTATTGTTAATTCCTCGTTTGAGCTTGTAGTTGTTACCTGCAATAACTAAAATATCATAATTTGAAAGACCGAGACCTATAATTTTATCAATAAAGCCGAAAATATTACCAAAGCCCATACTGCCTGACATAATAATGCACAAAAATCTATCGGGAGACAGTCTTAATGCCTGCCGTGCTTCTTTTTTAGACATTCCTGAATTGAATTTAACAGAAACAGGAATGCCTGTCGGCTGAATTTTTCTTTCGGAAATACCTCGTGCAATAAATTCTTCTCTGACGCTTTCAAGGGAAATAAAATATTTTTCAACGTCAAGCTCATCATAGTAGGGACAGAAAGAATAGTCTGTTGCTATGACGTAAAGTGGAATATTGAGGCCGTGCTTATGCTTGACGTGAGTCATTGACTGTGCAGCAAAAACGTGGGTGCAAAGCACCATATCGTATCCTGCTTTTAAAATATCAAGATACAGTTTTTGGGAATACATCATATTCATAGCATAAGCTGCAGATTTTGTCTTGCCCGGCTCATACTTTTTGGATTTGCAGTAACGGTAACCTACGCCAAATGCCTTGGGAGTATGCATAACTATGGAATTATATGATCCACTGACACTTTTTGAAAACATTTTTGATGCGTATGCAAGTGCATCCTTGGTATCACACTCGTGCCCCATACTGATAAACATATCTCTGACAGCAAATGCTGCCGAGTTGTGTCCCTGCCCTGTGTTACATGACAATATTAACGCTTTCATTAACAATTTCCTCCGACGATGCATGTTTGTTTTCCCTGATGAGAAGACTGTCATAAAGCTTTCTCATCTTTGGCCTATTATACCTTTGTATGATTATGTACGGAATGTTACCAAGTATACTGCAAGCAGTATAAAACACGCCCCATTCTCCACCGAGAATTCTATAAATAATAGGACTCACGGCAATGAGCAAGGTATGTATAAACTCAGCAACACATGACTCGCGCAGAAGCATATCTACATTTGAGGCCTTAGGCGGAAATAAAAGTGTTTTCGGGTAGAGCGATTTTAAAAACCTGCTCATATCCGGCACTTTCTTTTTCCACTTTGAAACATGAAACCTATTATAAAAATCCCCGTCTTCTTCCCATTTATAAGCTTTGTATGGAAAAAAATCGTAATTCAGAGAGGCTCTTGGTATTAAAAATCCGAGAATATTTGAAATCCCGCCAGATACGATGATGTAAATGGCAAATTTCAAAAAACATTCCAACAAATCAATCACCACGCATTTATAAATCTAAGTATTAGTATACCACCAAAATCAATGGTTGTCAAAGGTTTTTCATCATTTATTTCACTTATTTATTTCTCCTGTGCAAAAACTATCAAGACTAATTGAGTTTTCTGCGTCACGATGAAAACTATCAACACTATCTGAGCTGTTTGTTTCCACACAGTATATACCCTTTCCGTCAAAAAAAGTAACGCAATTTTTGTTTTGGCAAATAGGTAAATATTCTATATGTTCTCCTTGTCTGTTTTCAAATCTACGTAATAAACCTAAAATGACGAACAAAAACATAATTACAAGCACAGTCAATACAGATATAATCATATTCTCACAAAATCCGTACACAACACAGGAAGAAACCGCAGCAAAGAAAAAAGGTACAGCTTCGTTTTTAGTTATAATCTCAACAGCAGCGAGCACAGGCACAAAATATACTGGTGCCAGTAAAATAATAAAATAACTATCCACAACAATCACCTGTGATATTTTCTGCCAAAAAATTTGTTTATATACTAAATCAAATCAAGAAGTCTTACAAATATAGCCGAAACCTCAGCTCTTGTCAGGTAGTTGTCAGGTCTTAGCGTTCCGTCAACATAACCTTTGAATATGCCGCCGTGAACAGCTTTTTGTATACTTATAAAGTCGATATCGTTTTCCGAAATATCTGAAAGCATAATTTCAACATCCGCAGGTGCATCTTCAAGGAAAATACCTATAAGGCGGATAACCTCACGTCTTGTAACATTTGCAGTTCCGTCAAAGATTTTGTTACCCTTTTCGTCTACGTGTTCAAAACCGTCAAGATAACCTTTTTCGTAAAGCTTTTCTACTGATTCAATAGCCCATACAGGTATCGTATCGAGGTCGGCATATTCGGGAATTACGGTGTCTGTAACAGCTTCAATGTTCTGCTCTTCTTCTGGCCTTTCTGCAGGCTCTGCACCAACAATTTCACTTACGGAATCCTGAACATCAGAAGAAGCGAGCTCTGATTCCGTTAACTCTTGGGTCTTGTTTTCGACTGCTTCTAAAGCGATAACTTCTGTATTTTCGAAAACATTTGTTTCTTGTGAATCTGAAATTTCCTTTTCGCCTTCTACAGCTACGATTTCAACTACCGTCTCTTCTGAAGTATCGCCTTTTACAGTATCAACAGCTTTGGTAAGACCCAAATGTCTTGCAAGCATTACGCAGAATTCGCTTCTCGTAAAAGTACGAGCAGGAAAATACAATCTGCCAAGTTCGGTAAGCTCTCCGATTGAAATGCCTCTGTCATACATTTTAATAATGTTATGCTTTGCCCAATTCTTCTCGATATCGTTAAAAGGTAGATTTCTGATTTCAAAGTCATATTCCTCAGATGTCTCTCCGTAGCTGACTATGAGTTTTGCTTTGTCATTGCCATTAAGTGCCGTCAGAACGCCGTCCTTGTCGACAGTAAAGGATTGCTCGTCACTCGCCTTCCACTCAAAGCAAGAGTCCTGACCGCTTGCCTTATAATCCTTATAAAACGCAAATGCAGATGCATCGGCAGTATCTCCCACGTACATTGTGGGATTTAAGCCTTCAATTTCGATTTTATCCACCTTGTCAACAGCTCTGAATGTGAAGGCTGTATTTGTTTTTCCGTCAGGACTGTGTGAAATAACAGGTGCAAAACCCGAATATCCCATAGGCTTGTACTTGCCATTTTCAATAACACCCATTTTTTCATCAACTGAATATGTAAAGCCAAGGTAGTTATATGTACTGTCAGTTACTTCGGTTTGTTCATCAATGGCCGAAGAAATGTCAAGAAGCTCTTTAAGAATTGTATCATCCGTGACAGCCTCTTTACTTTCCATCGTGTTGTTCTCACGTTTATTAACCTGTTTTTCAGAAGTATCAACACCGTAGTGATTGGAATCGGTAAACACAGCCTTTCCCAGCGAAACAGCACCGTTTGAAAGCACAAGATATTCAGAAGGATTGAGATAAGAGTAAGCAACATCGCCAAGGGGTTGATGATTGTTATAGAAGCCGACTGCATTGGAAATTTTACGCTCTTCACCTTCAGAGGGGCTACTTACAGTATCAAAGCTAAATGATTCAGGCAAAGAAGCCTTTACGATAGTAGAGCCGCCACCGTCAAGATTTGCAGCATACACGCAGCCAAGTCTTAGCATTTCATACGACAGTTGCTTTAAAGTGAGACCTTTACTGTATCTTGATTGTCTGCCGTCAACAGCAAACACTACAACACTTCCGTCTTCCCTAATGCCTATAGCTGTTCTGGGGTTGGGAGCAGTATAGTGAGCTTGGCTTGTATTTTCAACGGCTTTCCCCTCTTGGACAATAAGAGCACCGCAGCCAATAGCATCGGAAACACCTATAAATCTTTCGTCGCAATTGAACGTAAAGGATACGTCATCCATAACTTTAAGCTTTTCAACCTTGTGAATCTGTGTCTCGCGGTTTGCGCAAAGAATAAAAGAGCCTTTTGGTATATCAAGAGAAGCACCTTCAGGATTATCACGTATTTCGGATACATACGCCGTGACTGTTTCGCCGGGCAAAGCCGTTGCATCACAGAGCATATAAAAATTCAAGCCGTTCAGAATGTATCCGTTTTCAAAAGCATAGGTGTCAATTTCTTCTTTATAGCGTTCATTTATGTAAATTTCTTCACTTCCTTCTTCCAACGTACGGCTTAGCACGAGGTCGAATGGCACACCTGCTTCACCATATATGAGGGCTGCCATTTGTTCATAGTTAAGCTTTGCACTGTAAGTTGTCAACACTATTTCATATGAAGGATTGCCTATTCGTGTTTTTTCTCCGTAACAGTCTGAATATAAATAAAGTCCGTATTCGGTAAATTCTTTATTATAGTGAAGAATTGTATATTGACCGTAAGGAGTAACAAGGGGAATATTAAAAGCAGGTTTTGCGATGAATGCCTTGCCGTCCTTATCAAAGGCAAAGGCGTAATTATCTCTGTCAGATGTAAGGAGAACACCGTCGGTGATTACGCAAGACTCCGCAAGACCAGTTGAAAGGTTAAAAAAGTCACCGTTCACCGCCGCAACAATACTACCTTGCTCATACTGGTTGTCCTTAACAAGGTTAGTTATATATGTACGGGTATTCAAGTTTTTGCCGTTAAGAAAGCCGACGGAATTTAATACATTCTCTGCTGAAGCCTCGAGAACAAAACCTCTTTGTGCGTTTGAATTTTCATCAACAATAAATTCTTCTTTGAAAGTAACACTTTCCGAAAGACTGTATTCTCTGAATGCAACAACCTCAGACTTATTTTCTTCATCGGAAGCGGTATATGCCAAAACCGTAATGGGCATTGCAAGGCAAACAGAAAGAATATATGATACGATTTTTATTAAAAGCTTCTTTTTCATAAAACATCTCCAATTTTTATTTACCAGTTCATTATACAGCAAATTTGTAATTAAACATAGCAACAAACACATATATTCTGTAAATAATAGATTCACTTGTGTAAACAGAAACAATATTTCTATTGCAAAATATGATAAAACGTGATATAATGTAACAAATAAACATTTGGCGGTGTGAGATGGAAGGATTAAAGCTCGAAAAGGTCAGCAAAACCCTGTCCGTGTATCAGAAATCAGGCGTGTTTTGCTACGGTACCGATGCTGTTTTACTTGTTAAATCGGTTATAGGATATTACAAGTCCTTAAACGGCAAAAAAATGTGTGATTTATGTTCGGGTACAGGCATTATTCCACTGATGATTTGCGACAGTAACAGGCAAGTTTCGGCGTGCGCAGTAGAAATAAATAAGGATGCTTGCGACATATCTAAAATGAGTGCTAAAGTTAGTAATTTATCCGAAACTGTTACTTTTTATAACGATGATATAAAAAATATCAAAAACATCTTTCCTTCTGAAGCCTTTGATTTTGTCACGTGCAATCCGCCCTATATGACTATTGAAAGCGGTAAGATGTGCGATGCCGATTACAAAACTATCGCCAGACACGAAATTCTTTGCAACATTGATGATGTGTTCAAGGCGGCGTTTTATCTTCTAAAAACAGGAGGAAGCATATTTGTTGTTTACCGAAGCGACAGGCTTTCATCTTTGTTTTCTGCTTCAAAAAACAACAGATTCGAAATTAAGGAAATGTCCTCCTTTATCGCATCTGATACCCCTGCTCTATCAAAGCTTGTTGTAATTCGTGCTGTCAAGGATGCATCTGAAGGTATGAAGCACAACATTTACAGAACTGAACAATTTATCTGACGGAGAAAATATATGGACAACAAAACTATAGGTAACTACTATAAAAAGTCAGCCTTTACAGTTAAACTGTTGCGATATGCAGTTATACTTATTTTTATCGTTTTTTTGATTTCCTGTACTCTTATTTACAGAAATGACATTACTGTTGAAAACATTCAGTTTTTAACAAAATATATAACTCTTGGCGGTGGCTCATCACGGTACTATGACCATGAATTTTCAATAAACGCATTCGACGATTCTCAGGTTTTTATGCTCAGAGATAACCTAGCCATTGTCAACAACACAGGTATTGCCCTTCATGAGCTTTCGGGTAACAAGCTTTTTAACTATTCATATTCCTATTCAACTCCTGCTTATGTAAGCGATGAGCACAACATTCTCATTTACGACATAGACGGAAATGAGATTTCAATCTTTAACTCATTTTCAAGAGTTTATTCACAAAAATATCCCTACAGCGTCAGGTGCGCCGACATAAACGAGAACGGCTTTGCAGTGATTACAGGAGAAAAAGGATATCGCTCAGCACTCATTGTTTACAACAACAATTACGATGAAGTTTTTAAATGGCTTTCTGAAGAAAATTATATGTCAGCTCTGTCATTGTCTTCAAACGGTAGAAATGCAGCAGTTGCGACAGTTCGCTCTAACAATGGTGCATACAAATGCTCAATCAGAATATTTAGTACATCAAAAGAAACTCCGGAATTTATAAGCAAGGAATTTGACGAGCTTCCTGTATATCTTTCATATTCGGAAAACGGAAAGTACATTTACTGTATCACCGACAGCACTATCCGTTTTTATAACAGCGACCTTACAGAGTTATCAGTTCACAAATTCAACCAGAGCAAAATCAATAATTTCTACTCTTCAGGAGATATGATATTTATTACTGAAAGCAACAATCTTTCGGGTAATTCTGTTACGCTTACAGGTTTTAACATCAAGGGTGAAGAGATAGTTTCAATAAATGTTTCAGATAAAGTGCACGATGTTTCAATAGTTAATGATAAAATTTTTACTCTTGGCAACGACTGTGTATACAGATATGAGGTTTCAGAAACCAGCAAGGGCAAGCAAACAGGCTATAAGATGCTGACTGAGCAGTACAACAACATCCTTTGCGACAGCGACGAAAACTGCTATCTCGCCAACAATTCGTCAGTAGCAAAAATCAATTTTACCGATATAGAAACGGAGAGACAATGAAAATATTACTGATTGGAGACGTAGTCGGTCCTTGCGGGACTAACTTTTTAAGGCAGAACCTCTACCCTTTCGCTAAAGAAAATGCCATTGATATGATTGTTGCCAACGGTGAAAATGCTGCCAAAGGCAACGGTCTTGACAAAAATTCTGCTGATGAGCTTTTTGCAGCGGGTGTTGACGTAATCACAAGTGGAAATCATATATGGAACAAGCACGAAATGCAGGATATCATTGATAATTATAAAAATATTTTAAGACCTGCAAACTATCCAACATCCTGTCCTGGTAACGGATATGTGATTTACAATGCCGGAGGAGTTAAGGTGCTTGTTATTTCGCTAATGGGAACTGTTTATCTTGATTCTTTGACATTGCCTTTTGAAACAGTTGAAAGAATCCTTATCCGCGAAAACGGGAAATATGATATTTCCATTATTGATTTTCACGCAGAAGCAACAAGCGAAAAAGCAGCTCTTGCACGTTATTTTGACGGCAGGCTTTCTGCAGTTGTTGGAACTCACACTCATGTTCAGACTTCGGATGAAAGAATTTTAAAAAGAGGCACGGCGTTTATTACCGACCTTGGTATGACGGGTGCATATGAATCAATTCTGGGCGTAAAGGAAGAATGCATTTTTAAGAAATTCACTTCACATATGCCTGTACGTTTTGAACAGGCTGAGGGTGAATGTCAATTCAATGGACTTATAATTGATTTTGACAACACTTCTTTCAAAGCAAAAAGAGTAAGCCGAGTTAACATTATCAAATAATTTCATATAAAAACACAAATGAGGAGCCTTTCGGTTCCTCAAGACCGCCGACAAACCCAGTCAGCGGTCATTTCTTTTTTATATGATATAATAAGAATAAAAGTCAATGAGAAATGAAGATACTTGTAACATACACAACAGATATGATAAAATTGAGTTTATAGTAATAGATGTCATATTTAGTAAAAAAAATGACCGCGGTAATAAGCCGCGGTCATATAATATAGGATTAGATTAGTCCTTAAAAATAACGAACTTATCAATGGATACTGTTGCCAAAGGTCCGTGCATAGGGTCAATTCTCATAGCAGTAATCTGACCATTCCAGGATTCATTAGCACCAAGATTAAGGATAGCTACATAGTATCCGTCATCAAGCTTATTTGAAGAACCAATGGGGCACTGAGCGTTCTTGGCACCATTGATCTTTGGATCTGAGTCAGTTGCAAAATACACACATACAAGGGACTTTAAAAATTCATCCTCGTTATCACACTTAAACTTAATAGCAAGCTTGTTGTAATCAGCAGCAGCAAAATTAACAGGAAGATCAAACAGAACATCTGCACCTGTTTCTTCAGTACAGGTAAGATTTAATGCGCCATCAGCAACAACGGGAGCAAAATCCTCACTTGCGATACAGCCAAGAAAATCTCCTGATTCAAAATCATAAACAAGACCTTCAATTGTGTCGATATCAAATTCAGCATTCTTCTTAGCTTCCGCAATTGCAGCAGCATCATACATACCTTCTACAAGGTTTCCGTCATAAGGAAGGACTGAAATATTGTCAAGATAGTAGCTGTAGCAATGTGTTTGAACAGGTGAAGCATATATACCAAACATTCCAGGCTGTGTTTCATCTGCAGGTTCATTAGGATTAAGAGCCTTAACAAGTGTAACATGAACCCACTCGCCCGGTTCAATAGCGATATGAGCAGCACTGTGGTCCTTCAACTTTTCTTCTACAGTATTAAAATACCGATAGGAGATACCGAAACCGCACTCAGAAGCAGTATTGCCGTGAGAGTCAACATCATGAAGCATAATATCAAATTCAACAATATACTTCTGATTATTTTTAAAGTAAGCATCAGATGCTCGGAAATATGTCCAAGAATCTCTATCAGTCACATTGGATTCAAGGAAAAACACCTTACCCTTTTCACCATTAGGGTCATCAACTACTTTAAGTACAGATGAAGCTGTACCGGAAGCGTAAAAACGTTGGTTGCCATCGTATTTTTCGGCTTCAAGAAGAGGAACAACCGCGCCATCAACAGCAGGAGCTACAGGAGTTGTAGGTTCAATAGCAGCAGGACTTGTAAGAAGAACTGTCTTTGTAGCGTCATCCCAGTTAACTGTTACGCCGTAGCTTTCGGCAATAGCACGAGCAGGAACCATTGTATAACCTTCGCCAACAATCTGAGCAGGAACGTCAAGCTCTACAGTTTCAGCATTCTTATAAAGAACGTTGGAGCCGATTGTAAGCTTAACTGTTACATCGCCCTTTACAGATGTTACGGTCTTTGTGTCGCCATCCCATTCTACGGATGCGCCGAGAGCTTCAAATATAGCTCTGAGAGGCACGAGAGTTCTGCCCTCGATAATTACAGGGGGCTGTTCAAAGCTTAAAGTTTTACCGTCAAGCTTTACGGATACGTCTGCAGCAAATGCCATTGTTGCGAAAAGTGTTACGGCAAGAACTACAGAAAGAAGTGTTACCAAAATTTTCTTCATTGTGTTTATCTCCTTTACACATAAATTTTTGATGTGTATATTTTATCACCTTTACACAAAAATGTCAATAGATTTAGTAGAAAAAAGGTATTTTTTTAACGATATATAAAAAATGCCACAGACAAGCCGTGGCAGAAAATTGATAAATCAGTTTATTTGACGATTGTAAGCTTATTTAATACCTTATCATAAAAAACACTTGCACCGAGAGCCTTGAACAGCTCTGTGGGGACCATAACTGTTTCGCCATTTTTCTTAATTGGAGCAGAAAGCTTTACAATGCTGTCGGTGAGCATTATATATTCACCTTCCGCAGGAACAAGTGCACTTACGTTTTTACTGGACACACAGGGTACCTTATAGGAAGCATCGTACGAAATAACCATACCAAGCTTTGCGCAAACTTCATTAAGTGCAACGTAAATCGTATCACCTTCAATTAAGGGTTCTGTCTTAAGAGGTGCTGCGCTTCCGTTAATATCTAGTGAAAAATCATACTTGAGTTCAATTTCCTCACCTATGGTATATGCCTTGATTACTTTGTAGAATTCCTCCGCAATCTTCTGCATACCGCTGTCGCCTGGATGTCCTGCAACACCTGTGTGCTCAAAGAGACCAATAGCCTTATTTTCAGGAGTGCTGTGCTTAGAAAGGTTAACTACGGGCACACCCTTATTGGCACCTGCAATCTTCATACCTATGCTTCTGAGGTCGTTTTCGTTGCCAATAGCAAGTGTACTGAGGATGATTTTAACATCGGGATTTACGCTACGGCAGAAATCGATACACTGCTCAATAGCATAAGCAAAGGACTCTACGGTCAAATTTGCTGTTGGTGTGTTTTCACCAAACTGCATTGTAACAATATCGGGAACCGTTGACATAATTTTAGTACCAAAAACTTCGAGAATTGTTTCATTGTAGTCTTCAGTAAGAGAAGCTGTAATTCCTTTTTCAAAGCCTACAACAGACGCTCTGTGCCATTCATTCTTTACATCGGGAAAATCTTCATTAAACATCTTCTGCATTATGCTGTAATAATCCTTATCAGAAGCAGATGCAGCCATACCCCAGTTACCATACCAGCCGAGGCTTTCATTTATACCGTGCTGAAGCACCGAATTGCCCAAACAGAAAATTGTAAGTGTGTCTGAATCACCTTCATTTTTTTCTGCAGCAAATGAAACAACTGTCAGACACATCATTGCAACTACTGATAATAACAGAATTTTGAAAATTTTTTTCATTTCAAAAATCTCCTTTCTTTTGTTAATAAAATTGTACCACTTACTTGCAAAAATGTCAATAGAAATTATCATCATTTGAGATCGAGTAGAGGGTTTTCTCCCTTCTCTCATACCTGCGTACGTGCAGTTGGACATACGACGTTTAAGCTTTCAATTACATATTAGAATTTCATTGCTTTCACAAACTTATCCGTCAAATACGCCTTAGGATTAGGTTTCAGTTCGCAGAGCTACGATCTCGCCGTTGTTTCTTCTATTCTACACCTCACAATGTGAAGCTTGCAAGTCGCATTTGAGTTCGTCAGCTACCATACCTCGGCGGACATTCACGACAGAACGTTGATATCCCCGTCATACTAAAAATCGGACTGCCATAATGGCAGTCCGAAAGAGTTATTTAACTACTGAAACAACAATATTGTCCATAAGATAGGTGTAATTATGTACTACACCATCCTTTTCAATGGGGTCTGTATAGAGACAGAAAAGGTCGTTTATTCTTAACGTAGAATTAGTACTGATTGTATGTGTGACACTGCACTTAATCCATCCGTCACTTGTTGAAGCCCCGTTGCCGCCTATGCTTGTAGTGGGCATTACTGGGTGATCCGCCATTTCAGAAAAAGTGCCGTCTGCCTTAAGATCTGCATATCTAAAGTTTACGTTAAACGGAACCCTATCCGCTTCATTTCCGAGATTGTCGCCGATAATTCTATATTCAAAGTCAACCTTATATGTCACACCAGGCTTGAAGCGAGTGGGAATATTGATGTACGCCCATACCTTACTCACCTTTTCATCAGTTGTAACTTTAATCGCCTTATTACCGGGACGAAGGTCGTCTTCAACAATTGAAACCTTATTCGCTCCCCTTCCGAAATCGGAAATATCTACATCCTGCTCAGCATCAAAGTTCTTTATGTAGAAGGGTCCGCCCGCATCAACAATAGCTTCAATTGCAAGTCTTTCCGCTTCTTCCTTTGCGATCTTTTCTGCCATCTCGGCAGCAAGCTTTTCATTTTTCTTGAATCGAATGTAGTCAATTTCAAAGTGGCCTGCGCTGTCACCGGGGTCAAATCTTGCACAAGTTACAGTACCTTTCCAATCAGGATGTGTTGTTGTGTCAAAGGTAATAGTGTAGAAGCCTTCAGCATCGGGTGTAAGCTTTGACATATCCTGCCTGTAGGCACGTTGTCCAGCAAAACCGGGAGCAGAAGTTGTGCCGAAAAACATAACAAGAGTAGCATCTGACTGTTGTTCTTCATACACAGGCTTTACTCTGATTTCAACCTTATCGTAAAGGGTTGCATCAATTCTTAACTTGAAATTGTAAAGCTGCGGGTCATAACGAACGCCAGTGTGAACTGCATCAAATACAGCCATACCGCCTGTTACGTTTCCGTCTGCAGCTGTGAAGCCCCAGCCTTCCGTATCACCTGCAACATTGAATTCAAACTCGTTTTCAACCCTTGCAGCTATTGCTTCCTTGATGCCCTCGCTCCTAATTTCAGTTACAACACAGCCGTCCTCAATTCTATACTTGTAGCCTGCTTTGTCGTAAATGAACTTTATGGGAAGAACTACAAGTCCGTCGTAAAGCTCTATAGGCTTTATAAGCTTTTCTTCCTTGCCGTTAACAAGAGCCTTGTCGCTGCCAACGGTAAAGTTGAATACCGTGCCGTTGTTTGCCTTAATCATAAGAGTTCCATTCCACCTGTTGTACTCATAGTACATACCGTGAATATTATAGAAGCCGTTGGAAGGGTTAGCAGCAGCATAAATTTCATTCTCTGTAATAACGAGAGTCTTTTTGTCAAAAGGAATGGGCTTTCCGTCAACGTTGAATGTTTCACTCGCAGCAGATTTGCCACCAAGAAACTCAATCCTCTTAATGTAGAAGTTGCCAACGCCTTCAAATGGGTCGAATCTTAGGTTTTTAATTATATCCGTCCAGTAAATGTTACCGCCAAGTTCTACATAATAATCGTGATATTCACCGTCAGCTACACTGGAAAAACTGAAACTCTTAACGCCTGTAAAACTATTATTCGTGTCAGCATTAAAGAATATAGTACTATCCTGATTTGTACTCTTGTCAAGCTTCATAACAACGTGAAGGTACTTAGCCTTTGATGCATCAAAGAAGTTATCATCACGAGCTACCAGTTTGATGTGACCGTCAACACCTGTTGTTGTACCAACAAGTGCTTTTTCTTTTTCATCGTAAACGGGGCCTGTAACCCTAGCAAGAGCAGCCCATTTCTTACAGTCCTCAGGATTTTCAAAATCCCAGCTGATTACTTTGTCAAATGAATCGTAATCATTGCCGTCCCCGCCACTGGAATAAAGTCTTCTCATAGGATTTGTACGTGCAGGATAGAGATAACCAAGTCTATCCCTTTGATTATCAGTGGGAACAACATCAAAGTGAGCTTTATCGTCCTTGCCTGCAACAGAAGAAAATACGTTTCTGTGTGCATCAAGATATCCAAACTTATTAAGTCCAACCGTCGGGAAAACATAGTGACCTTCGCCAAATTCGTTCCAGGTATTTGTAAATACACTCTTTAACATCCAGGGTTTAACGAAGGGATCATCCTTGTAGGAAGGCAGATATTCGTCACGAATCCATTCAAGAAGATTCTGGAAATCGTCGGCACTTGCAAGAGGTGTTCTTGTTTCAGTCCAGCCGATATCGTTAAAGCCAATGCCGGCACTTGGAGTAAAGAATACACTTCCTGCATCATGTGCAAGCTCCATCTTGTTCTTCTGGAAATCAACATCGTATGCCGATTCACCAAAATGATATGCCGCCTTAGTTTCGATGCCCACATATTTAAGCTCTTCGTTAAGCGCCTTGTTTGCACCTGAATCGCTTATAGATATGATAATGCCGTCATAGCCGAGTTTCTTCACTTCATCGTTCATGAATTTTACGGCTTCCTTAACGCCTTCTTTACCACCCATAATTTCCCTGAAATAATCGTATACATGGATTGCTAAAACAGGCTTATTGTCAATGCAGAAATATCTGTCATCTGTAAGGTACCAGTCTACCCAGTAAGGCCAGATCTGGTTGTAGAATAAGTACTTTGTTCCCTTTGCACCGTTTTCCCATACAATTGAGAAGTCAAGCATATCGGAATACTTTGCATTGAAGTATCCGTCATGCAAAGCATCATCAACAAGTCTTGGCTTTTTCATAAAGTCTGTGTGGGTGCCGAGATACCAGCAGAAACGCTGATAGTCATAGCCGTGCTCAGCCATAAACTTGATTTCCCAGTCGGCAACTTCAGGAATACCTTCATCGTAGTAACCGATTACAGGCTCAATCTCGCTGTATGGAGAAATGAAATCCCATCCAAAGTGTGAGCCGTCACGCCACAGTGAGCAAATGCTCATTCCGCTGTACCATTCGTCGTCATTTACGGGAACAGGTACGGGACAGTAGTCAGGATATTCATATGTTCTGTAGCCAACAACATCATCAAACCAAAGGTCCGCACTTCCGCTTGATGTGATTTCAACACCGTCAACCTTGTCCGCATCGAAAGCAACATTAAGACACTTTTTGCCGTTAACCTTGATAATAGCCGTATTCTTGTCTGTATCGGCTTCAACTCTAATCTGCTGCCATACACCTTCGGTGTACTTTCTTGCAAGAGTGCCGTCTGCAAGAATCTTGCCGTCAGCGATATCAAACTTCATAACATCCTTATCGCCGTTTTTAAGTGTAAGAGTACCCTTCTGACCCTTGGGAGCACGTATATAAGTTTCATATACAAATGTACCATCAAGAGCATCAAAGCTTCTCTTTGCACTGCCCTCACCCTTTATACGGGGAGTTAATTTATCAGAGTCGTTTGCAACAAGGACAACCTTAGCATCGCCCGTTGTTGTCCAGTCAAGGAGCTTTTCACCTTCATCCTGCATACGGAAGGAATCGTTTACATTATAATTCCAGTACATAATGACTTCCGTAGGTGAAAGAGAAAGCTTTTCGCTTTCGCCTGTAGCAAAGACAAGCATAGACAAATCCTTAGCCTTTGTGGACATCTTGTAAGTACCACAGTCAATGCTGTTTATATAAATCTTTGCTTCTCTTGTGTCCATATCAAGCGAAACAACAAGTCTCTGCTTACCACTTGTAAAGGTAACGGGAGAAATCTCCTTCTTTTCGTCGCCGACAGCATATATCTTTGATGAATCATTGACAAGCTCAAAAAGAACATCTCCGTTCATAGCTTCAAAAATAACGTGTCCGCCTGCACCCGATACGGTAAAAGCTGCTTCAAGCTTGACCTTACCGGTATCAACGGTGTACACATCCTTGCGCAGGTATGTGCCGTACTCTGTACTTGTATCGTTAAGATTGCCCGTACTAAAGTCATATCCCACAACAACATCATTGGCAATGTTTTCGTGCTTCCAACCTGACTGTACAGAGGTTATGTCATTGATGGTTCTTGTCATTCCCTCAGACTCTATAAGGTAAACTGCAGGATTTCTGTTGCCGTATTCCTTGAGAGTGCCTTCCTTACGTTTTTCGGGAAGAGCAACACGGTTAATAATAGCCGCAGCTTCGCTTCTCTTAATGGGGTTTATTGCATAGAAATTACCGTAGTCGTCCGAACCGAGAACTACGCCCGCCTTATAAAGCATCATAAGGTCATCGTAATATTCTTCAGTCTTTGCAACGTCGGGAATATCCTTTATGTCATTTTTTGCACCAAAGTATTCCTTAGGCATAGCATTAGCAAACATTACCGCCATTTCATAGCGCATAATATTGCGGTCAAAATTGGTAAACTGACCGTCTGAAATTAAGCCGTTTTCCTTGGCATAAGATATGTACATATCGTACCACTTACCGCCCTTTACCTCGGCAATCGTCTTGCCGTTGTAGATAGCATGAACACAGCTTGCCATTTTGATGCCTTCTGCAACAGTCACGTTGCCATTTGGGTCAAAAGCAGTATCGCTTTTACCGTTAATAAAGCCAAGCTCGTAGGCTGACTTTACCTCGGCAGCATACCATTGATTAGAAGGAACATCAGCAAACTTTCCGTCCTGATATTCATTTGTCTTGGTGAAGCCTTTTGCCGATGTCGCCGCTGTAAGTGAAGCAACAGCAACAACGGACGCACAAAGCTTCAGAAGCAATGATTTCTTCATTAAAACATCTCCTTTTTTTTCTTGTTAAATGGCAAAATTATTATAACTTAATTTAAGAACTTTGTCAATACAAAAATGTGTTTTTTTGTTTTTTCTTAAACTTATAATTATTATTACTTCTTTTCTTAATTTTGGGTATTCTTTACCCATTCTTCAATTCTACTTTTACAGGTATATTGAACTTTTTTGCAAAGCTGTCATAACAGCCTTTATAATTCAAATGTTTTTAAACACTTTTAATTACATTTACCACTATATTTTGCCAAAAAAAACGACCTCCCAATCGTCAGATTTTTGGTCTAACTTTTGGGGGTCAGTTCAAACAATAGTTTTGCTACAAACCCTTTGTCATTTATCTGAAACATTTTACTTTATCAAAAATGTTTCTATTTTGACTTTTACGTTAAAAGTAGCTGTTGTATGTTTTTAATAAATATCCTCAAGAGAATCCTGCTCAAATCCCGGAATTCTAAGATTACGTATTTTAATTACGTCTTCAAGCTCTTTTATGTTTTTACGTGACAAAAGTTCTACATTTCCTACACATTTTGCCACAACAACAGATTGGGCCATGGCCTCAATCATCTGCATCTGCTCGACAGTGTTTAAAACATCGTCACTTCCGCATACTAAAAATCCGTGATTTTCCATAAGAAAAGCATTAGATTTTTTGATAACTTTATCAAAACTTTCAGACAATTCTTCTGATAGTGGTGTTGCATATTTAACATTCAAAACAGGTCCAACCTCAATAATTGGTTCCGGCAAGATTGCCTTTGAAAGTATATCGCTGTGTGCGATGGCAAAACCTGTAAGTACCGGCGGATGTGCGTGAACTATTGATTTTATGTCAGGACGCATTCTCATTATTCTTGCGTGGAAAGGCGTTTCACCTGTAGGCTTTTTTCCTTCAGGCGCATACACTGTATTTCCCTCAAGATCAATAGCACAAATGTCATTTTCAGTCATAAATCTTTTTGGAGTTTTTGTGGGGGTAATAAGAATAAGATTTTCCTCAACCCTTACGGACAGATTTCCTCCCGAAGAAGTAACATATCCTAACTCTCCGCAACGCTGACATGCTTGTGTCAGCATTTTTATTTCATTTTTATATAATTCTTTTATTCTTTCCATATCAAATCCCTCTCATTACCAACTTATAAGCTTACTTAATTCAATAGGAACACTTCTCTCTGTAAGAAGCTACTATTTTATTTTTGGCCACACAGTATATCCGTCAGCACTTGCATAATCGGTAAATATTACTTTTTGTTTTTTACCGTCCTTGTAACACTCTGTTTCATAAGAAAGATACGTACCAGGTAAATTTTTCTTTATCAATTTGGCATCTCTTTCTAATTTTAATTCATTGTTTTCATCAATAAGTGCTAAAAGAACATTACCGATTGTATAAGATACAACCTTTTCCCCGTCTATTTCGCCATATTCTGCCGCTAGAATCGCTTCGAGCCGTAAACTTATTTCATAGCTAACATCTTTGTTTATTAAAACATCAACATATCCATTAACAACACTATATTTCTCCGGCGTACCATTTATTGTAAAATTCTGTACATTAAATCCTTTTGGAATACGAAGCTTTAGTGTTTTTTCAGATTTTGAAGATATTTTTATTTCAATTTTGTCATCAAATGGGTAATTTGTTTTTTCTTCGATTTTTACCTCGTCATTTTCATAAGTTGCATTAGTATAAATCATTGGTATTATGCTATTTTCATCTTCGTAAAAAAGCATATCAGGCATAAACGTAAATAATGTAAATCCCCTGTATCTGCAGCATTTATACTGTTTTGTATCGGTTGATTTTACTTTCTTTCCAAAGTTTGGCTGATAATATGCAAAATCACTGCCATCCTCAGCTATCGAAGCAAGCATATGATTATATAATGATTTATCAACTGCATCAAGATACTTTGTTTCTTTAGTTAATGAAAAAAGATAGAGTGAAAGCTCAATAAATCCAACTGCAACGCAGGTTTCGTTAGGTTTTACATCCTGTCCTAAATACTGAGGTTTGTTCCCGCCTTCAACCCATACCTCTTTCACCGTGCCGTTTCCTGTATTTCTAATTTGTGTGTCATTTATTTCGTTCCAATACTTTTTAACGCTTTCTATTGCTTTTTTATTATCAGTAATTTGGGCATATTTTACAATCGCCATAAGAATTATGAAATTCTCTATTCCCTTTTTACTTCTCAAATCAAAAATGCTGTTAAATTCAAGAAAATTGAGGTCTGAATTGTCAAAGCGGTCAATTATGTGATTCATATAATCCATATACTTTTTGTTATTAGTAAGTAAATACAAATCACTAAGCACAAAAAAGATAGAGCTATGCTGAGAACCGTTGTTATTGCAGTCTAAAATATCGTGACCTTCATTTACGAAGTAATTCATTATATAGTCGATACATTTTTCGCTTACATCAAGGGCTCTTTTATCTTTTATTACACGGTAATAAGAAAGAAGACCCATTACGGTAAACATCTGATTCCATACCCCGAAATATGTAAATTCCTTACCTGTTTCAAGGCCGCCAAGATAACCGTTGCTGCGGATGTTTTTAACTATACTTTCAACAACTTTCTTTGCATTTTCATAGAACCTTTCATCCCCATATTGCTCATAAAGCTTTACACAAAGATGTAGATATTTTCCTGTAAATTCAGGCTCTGCAAAATACATATCATGCTCACCGACATATGTTTGCACGTGCGTGTCAACATCTATTTCATTTAAAAGAGCATTTCTTACTTTATCATGGTATGAACCAAGAATACCACCATTTAATGATTTTACTGCTTTCATCATATCCAACCTTCCCTAACAGTCATCCCAAAAGCATTACAAACTTATTTAAAGCATTCATCATAGTGCTTCAAAAAAATGGCTCATTATTATTTTCCCAACAATAACTTCCTCATCAATCTACTTGCACTTATAGCATCATTTTTGCTTATTACCTGCGTAATTTCATCCATATCTGCATTATCAATAATACTTTCAAAAGCATCAAGCCATATAGCACTCTCTTCCACAGCGTCTCTTCCGTCTTCGCGGTATGGGAACTGGTCGAGTGTCATATATCCTTCATAGCCAGTCTTTCTTAACCAGTAAATAAACTCAAGATATTCAAGGGAGTGAACGCTTCCCACTATCATATCATCATCCCACAGGCGGTAGTTATCATTGATATGAATATGTTTTAATCTGTCTCCGTACATTTTGCACATAGCAACTGCTTCGGCAGGTGTTTCATATCCAAGTGCTGCATGACCGTAATCAAGTGCGATACCAAGATTTTCACAACCAATATCATTTATCATAAGGAGTGTTGTTCCAACAGTGCTTATATATGAATGTGTTCTTGGTTCCTTAAGCTTATACTCAAGTGTAATTGTAACACTTTTATCATACTCGCAGAGTTCCTTTAATGCATCTTGGAAAAGTGTTCTTTCTTTAATGTAGTCTGCCTGGAAAAGATAGTCATATCCATCCTGGCCTGGCCATAATGTAACAATTTCACAACCAATTTCTTTTGCAAAATCAATTGCTTCTTTTGCATCACTAATCGCCTGTGCACGAATTTTTTCATTAACATTTGCAAGACTACCCTTTTGATAAATCGGATTTGCAAATGTGTCAACTGCTACGGATGCCACCTTTAAGCCTGTCTTTTTAATACAGTTTTTAACTGTACTGATATTCTCTTTAAATTCCTGTGTAAGAACAATATCAACAGCCGTTAAAAGGTCAATGCTTTTTACCCTTTCAAACATTTCCTCAATAGAAAATTTTCTGCCATATGCTGCACAGTATCTGTCATTACATGAAGCAACATTGGAAATAAATACAGAATATTTGCGTTTCATAAAATAGCCCTCCAATTCATTTTTTGTTTAATTATAACATATTTATATAATTTATTAAATGCAAAATCGTTGTTTTTTTTTGTAAAATGGTTGCTTTTAAACAAATTTTATGATATAATCAGTTTGGTGAAATAAATGAAAAATGAGTTTTATAATCCTATGCCGGATTCGGAAAACAATTTAACTTTAATAGGATGTGGGTATGAGCAGTGCCCTCCTACCTTCGTGCATGGCCCTAATGTCAGAGATTTTTATATACTTCATTATGTCATAAAGGGCAAGGGATATTACAAAGTAAAAGGGAAAGAATACACACTAAAAAAGGGTGATGCTTTTGCCATATATCCTGATGATGTTATTATTTACCAGGCAGATGAAAATGACCCATGGCTTTTTTGTTGGATAATTTTCGATGGCAAAGACG
>JAZRKT010000061.1:0-13162 GCA_045646465.1 Eubacteriales bacterium
GGAGACCTCCGTTGTTTTGATAATGTTGATAATAACATAAAAAAGAAAAAATGTCAACCGTCAAAAACCTTCCGAAGCTTTTGAAACATATAATGTAACCTATCATTGACTATTATACACTGTCACCTATCAATTGTATCACAACAGTACGATGTTTATACTTTAACGTAAAATGCGTTCAATCCTCATCATAAAGGATGCCTGCCGTATCCTCGATGCTGTCCTTGTCAAGAGACATATAGTATTTCAGAGTGTATTCAATCCAGTACATATACTTGCTCTTTGGACTGTACCTTTCACACTCCTTGAATTTTTTGTACATCTCAACACCGTCCGACGGGTCATGCCAGGTGTCGGCAAATATAAGGTCGTAGAAGACCTTTGACGTTTGTTCTTTTGCAAACTTGAAGGCATCATCGCAGATTACCCTTATTTTTTCTTTAAATGGGTACTGCGGCAGTAAATACTTTTCAAAAAGGCTTATTACACGCTCGTCCTTTTCGACGATTGTTACACTTTTTACATTTTCCTTTAAGGATGCCATATAAGGGAAATATCCCAGGCCCAGACCGTAGGTGACAACATTGCCTTTGCTTGCCTTTACGGCAGGAAGAGTTGTTCTAATTTCGTGAGGCGTTACTGTCATCCATTCTCTGGAGTCCTGAAGCACTGCGGGATAGAAGAATTCCTTCTCAAAAAAGCCTATTCTCGGAAGAAGCCTTCCTTCTTCGTCAAGCACTGACTCGTTGGCAAGAAAGGCTTCGTAAGGCTTGAAGGACATTGTTTTAAACTCCCAGGTCTCGTTTGTGACGTCGGGAAATTTTATGTTTCTGTAATACGGGTCATCAAGAAATTCCTTTTCGTCCTGCATAAAAATCATACGGGCAAAGCGTTCCTTGAAAATCTTTTTGTGCTTTGGATTGTCATTGAAATCGTATCCGCAATATGTGGCAAGAAGCGCGGCATATGCGTATTCACGCATTGATTTATCGTCTGTGCCGCTTATTTCGTCCACCATTTTGCCGTCAATGGCATCACTCATTAGATTGAGATACAAAGACAACTGACGTAACAGATGGGCGTTCTCGCGGCGTACTTCATAAGAAGGTATCGACATATTACCGCCTCCTTTTCACACATTATACAGATAATTGTTAACATGGTGTGAAAAGTGTCGAAAATTTCTTGACGAATAGAATAAAATAGTATACAATTTATTAAAGAATACCAAATAGAGGTGCATCTTTCAATTATCCGTGTGTTTGCTTTCGGAGGCAAAAGACATACGGTAGGTGAGGATGCCGAGACTTGTTTTCTTCCGAAGGGAAATAAGTCGGAGATATGAGAAAATATCCTTATCTCTGTCACATTTTGTGGAGCGCTATTATAGGTCTTTAATTATTTTACGGAAATAATTGACTGTAGTAAGGCTTTACTGCAGTCATTTTATTTTATAATTTTTTATTGGAGGTTTAAACCTTATGAAGGCAAAGAAACTCATATCTAACATTGCCATAATTGCCGTTGTTGTTGCTTTTGGTGTTGCTTGCTTCCTTACAGGCGACATTATGAGCCCTGTTGGCACATTGTGGTCACTTTTCCCTCCCGTTGTGGCTATAGGACTTGCACTTATCACAAAGGAAGTTTATTCTTCACTTTTTGTTGGTATTCTTGCAGGCGGTCTTCTTGCCACAAACTTCAACGTGATACATACCGTAGACTCCGTTACAACAAAAGGTTTTATTGATGCGGTTTCCGGTACTGCAGGTATTTTCGCATTCCTCGTTTTCCTCGGTGCTATCGTAGCCCTTCTTAACAAGGCAGGCGGCTCCAAGGCATTCGGCGAATGGGCAGCAAAGCACGTTAAGACAAAGGTTGGTGCATCTCTTGCAACATTTGTACTGGGTGTGCTTATCTTTATCGACGACTACTTTAACTGTCTTACAGTAGGTGCGGTTATGCGTCCGGTAACAGACAAGACGAAGATTTCAAGAGCAAAGCTTGCATACCTTATCGACGCAACAGCAGCTCCTATTTGTATGATTGCCCCCATTTCTTCATGGGCAGCAGCCGTTTCCGAATACGCACCCGAAGGCGTAAGCGGTATCGGTATGTTTGTACAGGCTATTCCTTATAACTTCTATTCTCTTATGACATTCGTATTTATCATCGGTCTTACTATTATGAGGTTTGACTACGGTCCAATGAAGCTTCACGAGCAGAATGCTCTTAACGGTGACCTCTTCACAACAAGAAACGAAGATAACAAAGCGGATGAAGAAGATGTTCCTTCCACAAACAAAGGCAAAGTATTTGACCTTGTAATTCCCGTTGTTATACTTATTGCAGTATGCGTGGTGGCTCTCTTCTACGTTGGTCGTTGCATGGGCGAAGAGTGGGTATTTGCTTCTGAAAACTACGATCCTTCTCTCGGATTTATTGATGCCTTCAGTAATACTGACGCAACCGTTGGTCTTCCCTGGGGCGGTCTTGTTACTCTCGTTTTCGTTATTATTTATTTTGTTGCACGCAGACTTATTTCCTTCAAGGAAGCTATGGAATGTATTCCCAAGGGCTTTATCGCAATGGTTCCTGCCATTCTCATTCTCACAATGGCAACATCCCTCAAGAACATGACAGGTCTTCTTGAATCCGATACATTTGTACAGAACGCTCTTGCAAACGCAAGCAGCCTTCAGGCATTCCTTCCCGCAATCATCTTCCTTGTAGCTTGCTTTATTGCATTCTCAACAGGTACAAGCTGGGGCACCTTTGGTATTCTCATTCCTATCGTTACAGCTATCTTCCCTGTTGGAAGCGAGATTGGTATCATGGGTATGTCAGCGTGCCTTGCAGGTGCGGTTTGCGGCGACCACTGCTCACCCATTTCCGACACAACAATTATGTCCTCTGCAGGCGCTCAGTGTGACCACGTAAATCACGTATCAACACAGCTTCCGTATGCAATTACTGTTGCAGCTGTTTCCTTTGTTTCATACATAGTAGCAGGCTTTGCACAGAATGTATATATTTCACTTGCAGTAGCAGTAGTGCTTACTCTTGCAACTCTTTTTGTTCTCAAGAAGGCAACTGCTAAAAAGTAATTAACTGGAATTTGCAATCAGCCGTCTCATTGTGAAGTGGGACGGCGATTTTTTGTAAAAATAAAAAATCCCCCTTGAAATAAGGGTGCAAAACGTGTATAATATATCTGTAAAAACAATGAGCTGTAAGGGGATGCTTTTATGGAGCCAAAAAACTATACCGTATCAAAAATAGAGGGAGAATATTGCTACCTTAAAGAAATAAAAACAGGAGACGAAATTTTTATCGCACTTGCACTTCTTCCTACGAACATTGATATAGGAACAAAAATACACGGCGAAATGTTTCAATACACCGTCATTGAATAGCGAGTGCGAATTCACAGGCAAAGAAATCGAGCGCGAAAGCTTCCTCTGCACCGGTCTTTGGTCATCCGCCTTTCAAGTGAAAACTAACTATATAATATGTTTGTTTGGTTGAAAATTTTCGGTGACTTACATCGGAATTCTTAGAAATAAAAATTACATGTGCTTTATTGTACTATACAGAAAGGAACGAAAAAAATGATTTATCTTGGAGGACTTGACATCGGAACAACCGGCTGTAAAATCAGCGTTTACGATGAAAAAGGCAACTACATTTGTAACCACTACTGCGAATACCCCTCAAAGCGTGATTCAAGCGGACACGAAATTGACTGTGCTCTTATTCTTCAGAGCGTAAAAGAAGTGCTGAAGGAGGCGGCAAAGCAGTATAAGCTGGAGGCAGTGGGCGTTGCAAGCTTTGGCGAAACCTTTGCAATGCTTGACGAAAACGACAACATTCTCTATCCCGGTCTTCTTTACACTGACCACAGAGGTGACGAGGAGATTAATGAATTTGCTCAAAAGTTTGGTGAGGATAAGCTTACATACATCACAGGTGTTAAGGTGCACAGTATGTACGGTCTTGCAAAAATGCTGTGGCTGAAAAAGCACGAGGCGCAAGTGTTTTCAAAGGTTAAGCACATTTTACAGATAACCGATTTTATATGCTACTGCCTTACGGGAAATGCCGTTATCGACTATTCTCTTGCTTCAAGAAGCCAGTGCTTTGACATAAGAAACAAGTGCTGGAGCGACGAAATTTTAAATATGGCAGGCATTGACAAAAACCTTCTTTCAAAGCCTGTCAGAACAGGAACGGTTGCAGGAGAAATCAAGGAAAGTATATGCTCGGAGCTTGGCATTGAGGCAGGCATTAAAATTGTCTGCGGATGTCAGGACCAGATTGCGGCGGCTCTTGGCTGCGGTATACTTGAAAGCGGTAACGCCGTTGACGGAACAGGCACCGTTGAGTGCATAACTCCCGTGTTTGACAGTGTTCCCGAAAATAAAGAAATATATGAGGACAGATATTCCGTCGTACCCTATGCTGTTGACGGCACATATGTGTGCTATGCCGTTTCCTATACGGGAGGTGCTTCTATAAAATGGTTCAGGGACAATGTTTCAGCAGAAAAATCCTACAAGGTGCTTGACAGCCTTGTTAAGGATGAGCCGTCGGGAATACTTGTTATGCCTCACTTTGCAGGCTCGGGAAATCCTACTATGGACATTCACTCAAAGGCGGCATTTATCGGTCTTACGCTGGAGCACAATAATATTGATATATACAAGGCTATAATGGAAGGCGTAACCTACGATATGCTTGTGTGCCTTGAAGGACTTGAAAAGGCAGGAATCGTTCCCGAAAAGCTTTATGCAACGGGAGGCGGCGCGGCAAGCAGTGTATGGCTTCAGATAAAGGCGGACATTTTAAACCGTCCCATATGCACTCTTAAGGCAAAGGAGGCGGGTGCCTGCGGAATATGTATGCTTGCAGGTACGGCAATAGGTCTTTACAAGGATTTGCACCAGGCTAAGAGCGTATTTGTCAAGGAGGATAAGGTGTTTACGCCAAATCCCGAAATGGCGAAAAAGTACGCAAAGCTGTATAACGCCTACAGACAGCTTTACACAGCACTTACTCCTGTAAGGGAGGCTATGATATGACAAACAGGTACATAGGGCACGAGAACCAGATTTACGGCGTTGAGGAATACAGACTTTGTGGCGGCAAGGGAGACGGAATGAGATTCCTTAATGTACGAAACGGCAAGGGGCTGGAGCTTCAGATAAGTCTTGACAGATGCGGTGATTTGTCAAGAGTTGTGTTCAAGGGCGATAACTTTGGTTACTTTGCTCCCTGCGGATATGTTCATCCTGCTTATTACGACGGTGTGGGTGCAGGATTTCTTAAATCTTTTACGGCAGGTTTTATGACAACCTGCGGACTTTGGGCGGTTGGGTCACCCTGCACCGATGACACAGAAGAGCTTCCCCTTCACGGAACTATTTCAAACACTCCTTGTGAAAGCCATATGTACTTTGAAAGAGACGGCAAGCTGTATATCCAGCTCAAGGTAAGGGACGCACGCCTCTTTTCAAGAAAGCTGCTGCTTGAAAGGCAGTACTGCGTGGATTTAAAGGAAAACAGCGTAATTCTCTCTGACAAGGTTACGAATATCGGTTCTGAGAGAACACCCTTTGAAATGCTGTATCACTGTAATATGGGCTATCCTCTTTTGTCGGAAAATTCAATTATTGAAATTCCTGCTGAAAGTGTCACTCCAAGAAATGAGCATGCGGCAGGTGCCATTGAGGATTGCCTGAAAGCACAGGCTCCCACAGCGGGCTTTGAAGAAATGTGCTTTTATTATAAAATGACGGGAACGGCACGAGTTTCCATTAAAAATCCCGATATCGGCAAGGGACTTACTATGACATATGATACATCAAAGCTGCCATTTTTCACACAGTGGAAGATGATGGGAGAGTATGACTATGTAATGGGACTTGAACCGGGCAACTGTCACCCGGACGGCAGAGATGTAATGAGACAGCAGGGATTGCTTGAATTTCTTAATCCTGATGAAAGCAAAACACATATAATAAAATTTGATTTTACGGAAGAAAAATAAATATTAGTTACATTTAAGAAAGTTGAAAAAACGCATAGGCAAGAGAATCGCAATAGGTGCATTCAACGGAACAAATTTTACATACATAAGAGGAGTTTTGGGTGCGGCTGAAGAATTGAAGAGCCTGTTATTCTTATGCATGCACAGGTACACGGGGAAATGGGGCTTTTGAAAAACTTGCGTTACCGTTGAAATGGCTGCACGCTATAGTGCTTCCGCTGAAGCTGAAAATTCTTTACAGCGACAGGGCAATAAGCACGCAGGCACTTGCTATTCCCAAGACAAAGCCCAACAAAAAAGGCGTAAGCCGGCTGCGTTTTTCTTTTTCTGAGTTGACATTAAGTCTTATTCCCGACAGCGGTGCATCAAATCCGTTTGCATCAAGAATGATGTTTGCCTGCTTTATAAAATCAGCTCCGGAAAGAGAGCCTTTTGCCTTACTTTGTGCTTCGGGTCTGAGTATAAAAAAAGCCTCCTCTATCATCTCGTGTCCCGTATCCTTCATAACAATAACTCTTTTGTTACAGCCCTTTATCATCGTAATCCTCCCAATGTGGTGTTTGAAGGTATTATTGTAAAAGTGTATATAAAATATTCCTCGTTTTGAAAATAAGTGACAAATTTACAAAAAAACACTTAATTAGCACTTATTTTGTGTTGACACAATGGCTAAAGTGCGATAAAATGTATATTGAATTACTGTGTTGGAGGTTACTAATATGAAAATATTGCTCACCGGCGGTGCCGGATATATTGGGAGCCATACCTGCGTTGAGCTTCTCACTCGTGGCTATGACGTGGTTATTGCAGACAATTTTGATAATGCAAAGCCTGAGGTTATCAACAGAATTGAAAAAATTACAGGCAAAAGACCTGTAGTTTACACAGTTGACGTTGCTGATAAGGAGGCTTTGTGCAAGGTTTTTGAAGAACACAAAATCGACTCTGTTATCCACTTTGCAGGTTTAAAGGCTGTAGGCGAATCCTGCAGAAAGCCTATTGAATACTACAGAAACAACATCGACAGCACTCTTACGCTTTTAGAGGTTATGAAAGACTATGGCGTAAAGAAGATTGTTTTCAGCTCCTCTGCTACTGTTTACGGCATTCCCGAAACAGTACCCCTTGTTGAAACAATGAAAAAGACAGGCTGTACCAATCCTTACGGCTGGACGAAATATATGATTGAGCAGATTCTTACTGACGCTGCTGTGGCTGACAGCGAGCTTACTTGTGTTTTGCTTCGTTACTTCAACCCCATCGGTGCACACGAAAGCGGACTTATCGGTGAAGACCCTCAGGGTATTCCCAACAATCTTATGCCGTATATTTCACAGGTTGCTGTAGGCAAGCTTAAGCAGCTTTCCGTTTACGGCAACGACTATAACACACACGACGGTACAGGTGTAAGAGACTACATTCACGTAGTAGACCTTGCTCTCGGACACATCGCGGCAATTGAATACGCGGAAAAGTTCAAGGGTACAGACATCATCAATCTTGGCACAGGCGTCGGCTATAGCGTGCTTGATATGGTTAAGGCATTCAGCAAGGTAAATGGTGTTGAAATTCCTTACGTTATTGCCGAAAGACGTGCTGGCGATATCGACGAATGTTACGCTGACCCAAAGAAGGCAAAGGAAGTCCTCGGCTGGACAGCAACAAAGACTCTTGAAGATATGTGCCGCGACTCCTGGAGGTGGCAGTCAAACAATCCCAAGGGTTACGACGAATAATAGCTTTTGTATAATAATTGACGGGGTGTAGCAATTGATTTGCTACACCCCGTAGTCTGTTGCAAAAGTATGTTTTATTTCACATATCAGGAAAACCCCCGGCGAAGGTTTTCCTCCTTGCCGTCTTTTAAAGGACGGCAAATTCACCTTTCCAGCGCTTTGTGATGCATAAGGCGTTTCGCCGTCTGCGGACGGCCACCAAAGACGCTGTCTTTGGAAACGTCAAGCCTTTAAAAAGGCTTGACCTAAACTTTTATAATGGTTTTGCTCTGACTCGTTTGTTATGCTGCCCAGCTTCTTGAAACCTTAAGGTGAGAAAGAATTTTCACTATAGGCGGAATGAAAATAAGCTGTATAATAATACCGGGGATACCTGAGGCAATGGATGCAACGGAGGTGGCAACACCTATGGCGGGATGTGAAACGCCGAGCACCTTTACGGCAAAGTAGGTGCAGATGATGTTTACAACACGTCCCGTAAGCTGTGCAAGAATAAGTGCTATGTATGAGCAGACAAGCTCTTTTTTAACAAAGCGTGAAAACAATTTTTTATAAAGCCCTGCCGATACGCCGTAAACAGCAAGCTCTATGCACATAAAGGGCATTTTAAAGGGCGGAGGCATCATAGTTATAACGCTGCTTAAAAAGGGAGAAAGTATTCCCGATATAAGTCCGCATATAGGTCCCGTACACAGTCCTGCTATAAGTACGGGAATGTGCATCGGAAGAAACGCAGAGCCTGCGGCTGTTCCGAAAATATGAAAAATCTGCGGAAACAGTAATCCAAGTGCCGTAAACAGAGCACTGTAAATTATAATTATTGCGGTTTTTCTTGTTGTTGACATAATGATTGCTCCGTTCAGAATAAAAATGTGTACTAAGTCGATTGCACAGAGCTATTTTAGCACATATTGGTGGCCTTTACAAGCATAATTGCACTTTAAAATCGCAAAAATGTTAAAAGGCGGTGTGTGAGCATCTACAGTATACAGCTTTTAATATTGTTTGTAAAGTGGTTTACAAAATCTCGATATTTTTTTATTATATGAATAAAATTGCGTAAAAATTTGCAGAGTCATAAAGATTTTATCATTATTTTGGGATATAATGTTATAAATATATTGTAAAAGGGGTAGTGTATATGAATAAAGAGCTTAGAAATAAAGTTCTTGCCCTTGTTGAAGACGATGCAAGACTTACAAAAGAAAAAATCGCTGTGATGCTTGATAAAGAGGTCGGCGAAATAAAAAATATAATAGAAGCCCTTGAGGACGAGGGTGTGATACTTGGATACAAGGCGTTGATTGACTGGGATAAGACGGACAGAGAATATGTAACTGCCCTCATTGAGCTTAAGGTAACGCCTCAGCGTGACAGAGGCTTTGAAAAGGTTGCAGAGCGTATAAACAATTATCCCGAGGTCAAGGATATGTACCTTATGTCGGGTGCGTACGATTACTGCGTTGTAATTGAAGGCAAGACTATGAAGCAGGTGGCTCTTTTTGTAGCGGAAAAGCTTGCTCCCATTGAAAACGTAATCAGCACAAGCACTCATTTTGTGCTGAGAAAATACAAGCACAACGGCGTTGTGTTCGGTCACGATGAAGACGTTACGGGCGATGAGAGAGGAAATAATAACTGATGATGGATTATTCAAAGATACTTTCCGAAAAGGTTGTAAATATGAAGCCTTCGGGAATCAGAAAATTTTTTGATATACTGAATGAGGTACCAGGTGTTATTTCGCTGACGGTAGGCGAGCCTGACTTCAAGACTCCCTGGCACGTAAGAGAGGCGGCAATTGCCACTCTTGAAAAAGGAAAAACAACATATACTTCAAACACTGGTCTTCTTGAATTCAGAAAGCAGATTTCGGCATACCTTGAGCGCCGTTTTAAGATTTCCTATGACCCTGCATCTGAAATGATTGTGACGGTTGGCGGAAGTGAGGCTATTGACCTTGCAATCCGTGCAATAGTCGAGCCGGGGGATGAGGTACTTATAGTTGAGCCCAGCTATGTTTGCTATGTTCCTATGACAGAGCTTTGCGGAGGCGTGCCTGTTGTTATCCCCACACGTGTTGAGGATAAGTTCAAGCTTACACCCGAGCTTCTTAAAAAGTACATAACTCCCAAAACAAAAATGCTTATTCTTCCTTATCCCAACAATCCCACTGGTGCCATTATGACAGAGGAAGACTTGAAGAAGATTGCCGAGGTTTTAAAGGACACAAACATTGTCGTTCTCACCGATGAAATATACGGCGAGCTTACTTACGGCAGACGTCACTGCTCCTTTGCGTCAATTGACGGAATGTGGGACAGAACAATATATGTGGGCGGTTTTTCCAAGAGCTATGCTATGACAGGCTGGAGACTTGGATACGTATGCGCTCCCAAGGAAATTGCAAAGCAGATGCTCAAAATCCATCAGTATGCCATAATGTGTGCTCCCACAATGAGCCAGTACGCAGGCATCGAAGCTGTCACCAACGGCGACGAGGATATAGAGTATATGAAGGAATGTTATAATCAGAGAAGAAGAATGCTGCTTTCGGGACTTTCGGAAATCGGTCTTGAGTGCTTTGAACCTGAAGGCGCCTTCTATGTGTTCCCCAATATAGGTAAGTTCGGACTTTCTTCAGACGAGTTCTGCGAAAGATTGCTTTATGAAGAAAAGTGCGCCATAGTTCCCGGTACCGCTTTCGGACAGTCGGGAGAAGGCTTTGCAAGAATTTCATATGCCTACAGTGTTGACCATATCAGCCGTGCCATTGAAAGACTTGACACCTTTCTTAAAAAGATTAAGTAATGAGTAAGGGGAAAATTAACCTCACAAGCAAGGTGTACATTGAGGCACTAAATGACTACGAATACGAAAACGTAAAAAAGGTGCTTTTTCCGATTTTTGAAAAGGTGTGCCTTGACAACGGTATGGGCAAAGAGTTTTTCAAAGAAAAAAAAGTTGCCGTAAAGCCTAATCTTCTGTCAAAAAGTGCCGTTGAAAGATGCGTTACGACTCACCCGTCATACACAAGGGCAGCGTGCGAGTATTTTACATCCTTAGGTGCGACCGTTACGGTGTGCGACAGTCCTGGCGGACTTTATAACAAGGGTACCTTCTTTGCTGTTGGAAGAGAGACAGGCACTATGGAGGCGGCACAGAAGGGCGGAGCAGTCTACAACGATGACTTCGGCTTTGAGCTGTGCTCGGACAGGGAAAACTCGGTTTATTCCTTCAATATTATCAACCCCTTGCGTAATGCAGATGTAATAGTAAATCTTGCTCGCCTTAAAACTCACGCTCTTTGCGAGATGACGGCGGCGGTTAAAAATATGTTCGGTGCAATCCCCGGACTTCAGAAGGCGGAGCAGCATGCACGCTTCCCAAAGAAGGATGCCTTTGCCGAAATGCTGTGTGACTTATGCCTTATAACAGCACCTCAGATAAATGTGGTGGATGGCGTTGTGTGTATGGAAGGCAACGGTCCCTCAGGCGGCACTTTGAGAAAAATGGGCGCGGTTTTTGCTTCTGCAAATCCCTTCTGCCTTGACCTTGTGTGCTCTCACGTTATCGGCTACGATGCCGATGAGGTGGGTACTGTAAAGGTTTCCCGTGCACGTCAACTTTGTCCCGATAAAGTGGAAGATGTTGAGATTGAAGGAGAACCTTACGGCAAATATATATGCCGTTTTAAACGACCCGATGCAAGTGCGGGCGGAATAGTAAAGCAGATTCCCTCCATTTTCGGTGGACGACTGCGTGACGCCCTTGAAAGAAAGCCAACAGTCGCAAACAAAAAGTGTGTTGGCTGCGGAATATGTAAAAACAATTGTCCCGTTGACGCAATAACGGTAAAGGACGGTAAAGCAAAAATAGATAAAACAAAATGCATCAGATGTTACTGCTGTCAGGAATTCTGCCCCAAGGAGGCAATTGCGGCACGTAACATTTTCGGTGCGTAAGGAAGTGAATGTATGCCAATCAGAATACCTGATGCATTGCCAGCTTTCGGCGTGCTAGAAAATGAAAATATATTTGTTATGTCGGAACACAGAGCCGACACGCAGGACATCCGTCCTCTGAAAATAGCAATTCTCAATCTTATGCCTACAAAGATTGTCACGGAAACTCAGCTTTTAAGATTGCTTTCCAATACACCCTTGCAGGTTGAGATTACACTTCTGAAAACCCAGAGCTATACTCCCACACATACTCCTCAGGAGCATCTTGAATCCTTCTACCGCAACTTTGATGATGTCAAGGATCAGAAATTTGACGGTCTTATCATTACAGGCGCACCCATCGAGGACAAAAAGTATGAGGACGTTGCATACTGGGAGGAAATATGCCGCATATTTGAATGGTCGAATAAAAACGTTTACTCCTGCTTCTATATCTGCTGGGCTGCACTTGCTGCAATGTATTACTATCACGGAATACAGAAGTATGAATTTCCTGAAAAGCTGTCGGGCGTGTTCAGACATAAGGTGAAGATACCTGCTCACCCTGTGGTAAGAGGCTTTGACCAGTATTTCAATGCTCCTCATTCTCGTCACTACGGCGTAAAGACCGAGGATATCAAGGCGTGCGAAGAGCTTGACATTCTTGCTTCAAGCGAAAAGACAGGTGTTTATATTGCTTCCTCAAAGGATATGAGAAGAATTTTTGTTACGGGCCATTCTGAGTATGACCACGATACTCTTAAAAACGAGTATTTCAGAGATTTTGCAAAAGGAATGAATCCGAGTGTTCCCGAGAACTATTTTCCATATGATGATCCCGAAAGAGAGCCTGTAAATGTCTGGAGAAGCCACGCACATTTGCTTTACTCAAACTGGTTAAACTATGTGGTGTACCAGAAGACTCCTTACGATCTGGGCAATATATAATGTATGGGAAGGAAATATATATGAAATCATTGTTGAAGCTTGCACTTATCTGCGCTTTGGCGTGTTTTGTTCTTGCTTCTTGCAAAAACGACCAAGTGAAGGATAAAGAAAATGCCAATGAGCAAAACGAAGCGCAGCAGGAAAACGTACAGACGGAAGAATCAGCAGAGAATGACGAATGGAATGAAGCCGAGGCTCAATATGTTGACAATTTGTCAAAGCAGGCGGTTGATATTCTTTCAAAGGTTCCTGAATATCCCGAAGGATTTCCCACTCTTTCCGATGCAGCGTCCCTTTATAAAAGGGCGAATATGGCTGTTGGATGGATTATTAGCACAGAGCCTGTGGCGGTGTATGACAGCAATATAATAACGATTGACGGTCTTCAGTATAAAAAGGTGCGCCCTGATTGCTTCTACGGTGCACATACACTTGAGCATCACAAGGGCGAGCTCGGTGATACTCAGAAGCTGATTTTTGACCTTGAC
>JAZRKT010000062.1:0-10314 GCA_045646465.1 Eubacteriales bacterium
CATCCCGTGGTGCTTGCTAAAATGATGCCTCTTTTCGGAGAGGTACTTGGCAACCCTTCAAGCCTTCACTCTAAGGGCCGAGAGGCTAAAAAGTATATCGACGGCGCCCGCGAAAAAATTGCAGGTGTTCTGGGATGCGAAGCAAAGGAAATATATTTTACGGGCTGCGGCTCGGAGTCTGACAACTGGGCAATCAAGGGCACGGTAAAGGCGTATCTTGACAGACACGATGTAGAGACTTGCCACGTTATTACAACAAAAATTGAGCACCATGCAGTACTTCATACCTGCAAGGCACTTGAAAAGCAGGGAATCAAGGTAACATACCTTCCCGTTGATGAGAATGCAATGGTAAATCCCGATGATGTTGTAAAGTCGATTCAGGACGATACCGCACTTGTTGCAATTATGTACGCCAACAACGAGGTTGGTACCGTTGAGCCTATAAAGGAAATTACAAAGAGAGTCAAGGAAGTAAATGAGAAGATTTTAGTGTTTACCGATGCCGTTCAGGCTGTGGGACATCTTCCTATAAACGTAAAAGACCTTGGTGTTGATGCTCTTGCGTTTTCAGGTCATAAGTTCAGAGCACCTAAAGGTGTAGGCGGTCTTTACGTAAAAAGCGGAGTTGTTATCAAGGCTCTTATTGAAGGCGGCGGCCAGGAAAAAGGTAAAAGAGGCGGCACAGAAAATATGCCCGGTATTGTGGGTATGGCAGAGGCTCTCGTTATTGCAAATGAAGAAATGCAGGACGATAACGCAAGACTTGCAATGCTCAGAGATGACCTTATAAGACGCCTTCTTGAAATTCCTCATTCAAGACTTACGGGACACCCTACAAAGAGGCTTCCAGGTACTGCAAGCTTTACTTTTGAGTATATTGAGGGAGAAAGCCTTCTTCTTATGCTTGATATGATGGGAATCTGTGCTTCAACAGGCTCTGCTTGCTCGTCAAAGTCACTTGAACCCAGCCACGTGCTTCTTGCAATGGGACTTCCTCACGAAATTGCACACGGCTCGCTCAGGCTTACTCTTTCACACGAAACTACACAGGCAGACGTAGATTATATTGTTGAGTGTGTTACCAAGGTAATTGAAAGACTGAGAGAAATTTCACCTCTCGGAAGAAACTGATGGACACCGAAGATATATTTTCGGCAGATAAAAGATAAGAGATAACAGTAAATAAATAATAGAAACGGCGAGAATTTCTTAAAATTCTATCCCATTTGATGTTTATTTGCTGCGGAAAGGAATATAAATATGTACTCAGAAAAGGTAATGGACCACTTTACAAATCCCAGAAACGTTGGCGAAATTCCCGATGCGGATGCGGTTGGTGAGGTAGGCAACGCAAAGTGCGGCGATATAATGAAAATTTATATGAAGATTGAGAACGATGTTATTGTTGACATTAAGTTCCAGACCTTCGGCTGTGCAAGCGCAATTGCAACCTCCTCTATGGCTACAGAGCTTATCAAGGGTAAGACCGTTGAAGAAGCTCTTGAGCTTTCCAACAAGGCTGTTGTTGAGGCACTTGACGGACTTCCTCCTGCAAAGGTGCATTGCTCTGTACTTGCGGAAGAAGCTGTAAAAGCGGCAATTGTCAACTATTATAAGAAGATTGGTAAGGACACAACCGAGCTTGAAAAGGTTTGCAGCGGATGTTGCTCAAGCTGTAGTGCTCACGACCATCACCACGACATTCCCACAGAAGAATAAAGAGTAAAAGTCAGGAGAATAAGAGATGACAAAGAAAGTTTATATCGCTTGCGACCATGCTGCTCTTCATATGAAAAACGATATTACAGGCTACCTTAACGGTAAGGGCTATGACGTAGAGGATATGGGACCGTATACCCCCGACAGAGTTGACTATCCGGTATATGCCGAAAAAGTTGGCAAGGCTGTTGTTGCAGATAAAGGAAGCCTTGGCATTCTCATTTGCGGAACAGGTGTCGGAATGAGCATGGCGGCAAATAAAATCAAGGGCGTAAGAGCTGCGGCTGTAAGCGAGGTTTACTCTGCGATTCTTACAAGACAGCATAACGATGCAAACGTTCTTTGCTTCGGCGCAAGAGTTATCGGTATTGAAACTGCAAAGATGATTGTTGACGGTTTTCTTACTGCCGAATACGAGGGTGACCGACATCAGAAGAGAGTTGATATGATTTCGGTTCTCGAAAGCGGAATGTCTCTTAACTGACCCGTAGGGGGCGACCTTTGGGTCGTCCGCAGATTTTGCCGAAAACACGACAACTGCGGCATATATAAAGAATAACACAAAAAAGGCGGACGGATATCCGCCTTTATAAATAGCCGAAAGGAACAAAAAAGTATGGAAGCATTTTCAAAAATATTATCGGAAGAGCTTGGCAAGCCCGAACATTATATACAGAATGTAATCGACCTTCTTGCCGATGGCAACACCATTCCGTTTATTGCAAGATACCGTAAGGAAATGCACGGCACAATGGATGACACTACACTTCGTGCACTTGAAGACAGACTTAACTATCTTACAAATTTAAATAACCGTATGCAGGAGGTAAAGCACTCAATTGATGAGCAGGGAAAGCTGACAGACGAGCTTGCTCTTGCCATTGATAATGCAAAGACCCTGGCAGAGGTAGAGGATTTATACCGTCCCTATAAGCAAAAGAGAAGAACAAGAGCAACTATTGCAAAGGAAAAGGGACTCGAAGGGCTTGCAAACACCATTTTGGAGCAGAATCCCGATATGCCTGCTCTTAATGAGCTTGCTTTTGAGTATGTAAATGCAGAAAAAGGCGTTGAAACAGCAGAGGATGCCCTTGCAGGTGCTTCGGATATTATTGCGGAAATGATTTCGGATGATGCAGAAATAAGAAAGCTTCTCAAAAATTCCATTACCGAGTTCGGCACAATTTCCTCCAAGGCGGCAAAGGAGGAGGACTCCGTTTACAGAAACTACTATGAATTTTCTTCTGCCATTAAAAAGGTGCAGGGGCATCAGATTCTTGCTATGAACAGAGGCGAAAATGAGGAGTTTTTAAAGGTAAGCATTGACTACAGCAAGGACAATGCTTTGCAGATTATTTGCTCGCAGATTATTACGGGTAAAAGCCCTGCATTTTCATTCCTTGCAGCAAGCGCTGAGGATTGCTATGACAGACTTCTGTTCCCGTCGCTTGAACGTGAAATAAGAAGCGGACTTTTCGATTTTGCGGCAGAGGGTGCAATCAAGAATTTTGCTTCAAACTTAAAGCCTCTTATTATGCAGCCTCCCGTTAAAGGTAAGGTTACTCTTGGCTTTGACCCTGCTTACAGAACAGGCTGTAAACTAGCTGTCGTTGACGGTACGGGCAAGGTGCTTGACACAGGCGTAATTTATCCTACACCTCCTCACAATAAAATTGAGGAATCCAAAAAGGTGTTAAAACAGCTTATCAAAAAGTACAATATAGAAAATATTTCCATAGGTAACGGAACGGCTTCACGTGAGTCTGAAAACTTTGTTGCAGAGCTTCTTTCAGAAGTCGGCTCAGGCGTAAAATATATCGTTGTAAACGAGGCGGGAGCTTCAGTTTATTCAGCATCTGAGCTCGGTGCAAAGGAATTTCCTGAATTTGACGTTTCGCTCCGTTCGGCGGTATCTATTGCGAGACGTTTGCAGGACCCTCTTGCAGAGCTTGTTAAAATCGACCCCAAATCCATCGGCGTAGGTCAGTATCAGCACGATATGCCCCAGAAGAGACTTGGCGAAACACTTGAAGGCGTTGTTGAGGACTGCGTAAATGCGGTAGGTATCGACCTTAATACTGCATCGCCCTCGCTTCTTTCCTATGCAGCAGGACTTAACAGCTCCGTTGCACAGAATATTGTTACTTACAGAGAAGAAAACGGAAGTTACACTGACAGAAAACAGTTGCTCAAGGTGCCAAAGCTTGGCAAGAAGGCATTTGAACAGTGTGCAGGTTTCTTAAGAGTTCCAGAAAGTAAAAATCCTCTTGACAATACAGGTGTTCACCCCGAAAGCTACGGTGCTGCAGAGAAGCTTATTGAAATTTTAGGCTGTGATGCTTCATTTGTAAAAAATGGCAAGGGAATTGATGATATTGAGGCAAAGCTTAATGAATACGGTAAGTCAAAGGCGGCAGAGGAGTGCGGTGTAGGTGTTCCTACACTCACCGATATTGCAAAGGAGCTTGCAAAGCCCGGACGTGACATCCGTGATGACCTGCCGGCACCCATTATGAGAAGTGCTGCTATGGAAATAAGCGACCTTGCGCCGGGTATGGAAATTATGGGTACCGTCAGAAATGTAATCGACTTTGGTGCATTTGTTGACATAGGCGTGCATCAGGACGGACTTGTGCATATTTCTCAGATTTGCTCAAAGTTTATTAAGCACCCAAGCGAGGTTCTTTCCGTCGGCGATATCGTCAAGGTTAAAGTACTTGAAGCCGACGCCCAGAAAAAGAGGATTTCCCTTACGATGAAGTTCTGAAAGGCTTGAAAATGTTTGGGACGGTGTTAGTTGCTTTCGATGCTAACACAAATGTTGTTTCAAGTGTTTCAAAACGGCGCACTGCGGTGCGTATAAAATTACGAAGGGACGTCGTCCCCTACAATTGTATCTCAACTAAAGCCTTACTTTTTTTGCAAAACTTAATCTGTCATTCTGAGCGCAGGCACAAAGTGCCGTAGTCGAAGGATATGCAAGGCTATGTTATGTACACAAGCCTTATACAAATGCTGATTGCGGCGTATCAGATTTTTCGACTCCGCGTTGCTTCGCTCAAAATGACAATTGTGGGTCTGGTGCGTTAATGTAAAGTTTTGGTTGTTACATTGAACAACGAGTATGATTCTTTTAATCGTTTAACAGAAGGGAAACCAACCATGAACGTATTTGACTTTGACAAGACCATTTTTCACGGCGACAGTACTGCGAAATTCTATAAGTACTGCGTAAGAAAATATCCGGAAGTGCTCAAGCACTTGCCGTCAATGGTGTGCGCTTTTGCAGGATATTACGTATTTAAAAAAGGCACAAAAACGCAATGCAAAGAGGTTTTCTACCGATTTCTTCGAGAAATTCCAGATGTTGACAAGGCGGTCGGGGAGTTTTGGCAGAAGAATTACAGCGGCATCTGTGATTGGTACAAAAAGGTGCATAAGGACAGCGACATTGTCATTTCAGCAAGCCCTGAATTTTTGCTTGAGGATGTTTGCAAAAGGCTTGGCGTGGCAAAAATGATGGCTTCCCGTGTGGATAAAAGCACAGGTAAATACAACGGCGAAAACTGTCACGGCGAAGAAAAGGTAAGACGCTTTTACGAATACATTCCCGACGGCAAAATCGAGGAATTTTATTCCGACTCAGTGTCGGATTTGCCCCTGGCAAAGCTTGCGAACAAGGCGTTTGTCATCACGCCGAAAGGTGAAGTGAAAGATTGGGAAAGTGTTTTCCCAAATACATTATAAAAATAGTTGATGTTTTATGTAGCTTAGTATGTAGAGCAGCTATTACGTTTTTGAGGCGTCCGGCGAAAGAGTTGTTCCTTTGGAAGTGAGAGAGCTATAAGTTTGAGTATCTGAGCAAATGTTTTGACAATCTCGTTAATAATTCGTAAAAAAGCAGGGAAATAAATTTAAATTAGTGCTCGGCGGTGTTGTAAATACAGCACCGCTGTGTTATACTCATAGAATAAAGAAACTTACAGCAAAACGAGGTGTTGCCGTGAAAACCGATAACCACAACAAAAAGCTTGGCACATTGAATAAGAAGGATGCTTACAACGTAATGACAGTGTCTTTTGTTGCGTTTCTGTGCATTTGTGTAATTGCCTGTCTACTTGTAATGCAGATTTTTACATACAGAAAAATGATGTCGGAGCAGGTTTTTGGCGAGACAGCAAACCAGCGCGCTGAAATGCTGGCGGATTTGCTGGACAGCACACATAAGCGACTTACAAGCGTAGCAAAGGAAACCACCTTTGCCATAAAGGAGGTAATGGAAGAAACCATTGAGAGGGAATCTGAAAGAGGAATTCTCGGAGAAGTTGAAGTAAAACGTGCATCCGAGGTTTTCGACGATGCCTCATCCAAGCCGTACAGCGGCATATTCTCCGATGGCGATGTGCTTAAGATGTATGTTTTTTTAGATAAGGAAAACGTTGTAGTTGCGGAAATAAACGCAAAAAGCCTCAGCGATGCGGCGGCTATTTCCAATGCCTTCGGAAACTCGGCGGAGCATATAATCTTTGATTCTGCAAGCGGTGAAATTATTGTAAACACGGCTGCAAAATATGGCTTTGACGGCACTAGCATAGGCTTTCTGACGGATTATGCCTTTGAAGACGGCTACAGCGCCAATAAAATGTTTTCGGATATAAGCAAGAAAATGTCGGGATATACCGAAATAACGGGAAACGACGGACAAAGCTTTTCCTTTGATTATGAGCCTATAGGAAGCGAAGGCTTGTATCTTATGCAGCTTTTGCCCACTTATTCTCTGGGAAACAGCGTGATGCGCATTACAAAGCTGTTTTTTGCAGGCATAATCGTACTTGTGGCAGGAGCTTTTCTGTTTGCGGTATGGACAAGTCTTGTTGCAAAGAAATTTTCCAATGAAAAGTCGGAGCAAGGCTATAACAACAGCGTAATGAAGCAGTTGTTGCTTCAGGTTGCCGAAAGCAGCTACGCGGATATGTTTGTGTATTACAGCGAAGATGATGAAATATGTGTGTTCCGTGACAGAGAGGGCTTTCACAGGGAAGTGCTTGTCCAAACCGATGCTCTTAACTATCTTGCAAATTATTATGGTCTTTCCGAACAGGATGAAAGAAGGCTGAAAAATGCCCTTGCAATTACAGGCTCACAAAAGGAACTGAAGCTTGACCTTGTTTCCTGCAGGGACGGCAGAAGCATACCCCTTGAATGTACACTTTGCCGTGTCAAGGATGTGTCTCCTTCAAAGGGTGCGATAGTGTGCACTGCCGTGGAGGACACAGGACGGTATTCTGCAGAGGATACAGCTGTCCGTGACGAGGTCATTTACAACACCACGGGTGTTGAGTTGATGCTTGAAAGAAATATGTGGCGCTTTTTGTGGAATAACGAAAAGTGCTTTGATAAGCTGGGGTTTGGCAATGATTTCAGAACAAATTACGATGCCGACCTTGAGCAGAACATTTCTCCTCTGATTATATCCCGTGACAGACAGACGTTTTTGCGTACTCTGTCAAGACTTCATCTGCTTGAAAGCTTCCGTAACGGTAACACTGATATATGTATAAAGTATAAAATCAACACCGGTGACGGCGTGTATGAATGCAGAATTCTTGATGTTCATATGTTCAGAGACGGCAAAACCGACGAAATAAAGGCAAACCTGTATGCAAGACACATTGCAGGCTGTCAGTAAATTGAAAATGGAGTGTGAAACCGCATTGAGCAAAAAGACATCAAAAGAATTTGACTACCGGATTGACCACAGAAAACGCCTTCGTGAAAGATACAAAGCTAAAGGCACTGATACCTTTACGGAATGTGAACTGCTGGAAATGCTTTTGTTTTATGCAATTCCAAGAAAGGATACAAAGCCGCTGGCGCATATGCTGTTAAAGCACTTTGGATGTTTTAAAAATGTTCTTACTGCATCAGAGGAACAGCTTTTCGATGCAGGAGTAACAAAATCGGTGTCCTTTTACCTGAGATTTATAAATGACGTTGAAAACCTTTTGTCGCGACTCAAGGATGAACGTGAAATATTTGACGACTACGACAGCATAGGAAAATATGTCTGCTCCGCACTTAAAAACTGCGAGACCGAAACGCTGTTTGTTATTATGCTTGACAAAAGGAACAGGCTTATAGCCGAGGCATACCTTGGAACGGGCGACTTTCATAATGTAAAGGTGGACTACAGAAAGCTGACAGAAATGTGTCTTACAAGAAGGGCGGCAAAGGTTGCACTGGCGCATAATCATCCTTCAGGTATTCTTGACGGCTCTCTTGAAGATGTTATGGCGACACGTCAGATTGAAAGCCTGCTTGACGGCATCGGCGTTGAGCTGTATGAGCACTTTGTGGTAAACGGAAAGAACTATGTGGGTATTAACCGGCTGAGGCAGGATGCCGTTGACAGCATAGATGAGCTTTAAAGTGGGTAAAAACAACAAAAATCCAAAGTCATAACCACGGAAAATACTTTTAATTTTTGTACAAAATTGCTAAAAACAGGTGGTTAATATTTGTATCATATGAGTATTGTATTTTTGCTGTGAAAGTAGTAAAATATACGTGGCAAATGTCAAAAAAACAAAAAAACGGAGGAATTCAAAAATGAAGAAGATTCTCGCAATTCTCCTTGCAGTGCTTTTCGTATTTTCTATGGTAGCCTGCTCGGAAACAAAAACCGTTCAGAATGAAGAAGTTGACACAACAGCAGAAGCCATCAAAATCGGCGTAATCTGCATCGGTGACGAAAACGAAGGCTATACCGAAGCACACATCAAGGGTGTAAGAGAAATGGCCGCTAACCTCGGTCTTACAGAAGACCAGATTATCTTTAAGTACAACATCAGCGAAAGCGGTTCCGAATGTCAGGACGCTGCTGCTGAGCTTGCAGACGAAGGCTGTGCTATCATCTTCGGCAACTCTTTTGGCTTTGAAGATCAGATGTACGAAGTAGCTAAGGAATATCCTACAGTTGAATTCTGTCATGCAACAGGCTTCAAAGCTGCTACAAGCGGTCTTGAAAACACACACAACTACTTTGCTTCCATCTACGAAGCAAGATACGTTGCAGGTGTTGTTGCAGGTCTTAAGATTCAGGAAATGATCGACGCAGGCGAAATCACAGCAGAAGAAGCAAAGATGGGCTACGTTGGTGCATATCCTTATGCAGAAGTTAAGTCCGGATTTACAGCATTCTATCTCGGTGCGAAGAGCATTGTTCCTACAGTAACAATGGAAGTTAAGTACACCAACTCCTGGGCTGATATGGCTAAGGAAAAGGAAGTTGCAGACGCACTTATCGATGGCGGATGTATCCTTATTTCACAGCACGCAGATACAACAGGTGCTCCTTCCGCAGCAGAAGCTAAGGGAGTTCCTTGCGTAGGCTACAACGTATCTATGATTGGCGTTGCTCCCACAACAGCTCTTACATCCTCACAGGTTAACTGGGGCCCCTACTATACATACGCAGTTGAAAGCGTTATGAAGGGTGAAGAAATTAGCGTTGACTGGTGCGAAGGCTATGCTGACGGTGCAGTTCGTCTTACAGAGCTCAACGAAGCAGCTATCGCAGAAGGCACAGTTGAAAAGATTGCAGAAGTAGAAGCAGCTCTTAAGAGCGGCGAGCTTGAAGTGTTTGATACAGATACATGGACAGTTGGCGGCGAAAAGGTTACATCCACAGTTGATATCGAAGGCTACTATGGCCTCGAATACATCATCGACGGTGCATTCGCTGAATCCACTCTTGCATCTGCTCCTTCATTTGCATTTGTAATTGACGGTATCACAGAGCTTCAGTAATCAGTAATTGTTGATTTATACGGTTTTTTGCGGTACAGCCTAAGCTGTACCGCATTTTTACAAGAAAGGAAAAAATAATTTTTGTAAAAAAACAAAAAAAACAAAAAAAGGTATTGACAAACACATTTAACTGTGTTATAATATCAACCGTCGCAGGGCAAGAGCGCTGCAAAATAAAACTGAATATGCTGGTGTGGCTCAATGGCAGAGCAGCTGATTTGTAATCAGCAGGATGTAGGTTCGACTCCGATCACCAGCTCCAGGGGGAATTCCCGAGCGGCCAAAGGGGGCAGACTGTAAATCTGTTGTCAGTGACTTCGGTGGTCCGAATCCACCTTCCCCCACCAAAAATCGACAAGTTTCGGCTTGTCGATTTTTTTATCCATTGTAAAAGCACTGATATATCATCAAGTGTAGCTTGTATCTCATCACGAAGGTGTATATCATCAGATGTAGGTTTTATTTCATTTTGCAATGATGATATTGTCAAGTTTTTTAGTTCTATGAACTTTTTTGATACAGCTCTTTAGTATTTCACAAAGTAAAAACGCCGACCGTTGTTTGGTTGGCGTTTTGGTTAACCGTGCATTAAAAGCACAGATTTAATATAAAGCTTCATGGGTGTCGCTGTGAGTTTGAGAGCTTGCATATATGGCGGTCAAAACGTCAACTCTGCACATTACCCCACCTCCGCACAGAACGAACCCTCGGCGGTCTTTGCACCGCTGTTTGGTGCAAAGACGACTTTTATGAGCTCATACAATATATTATTACACAAGGTTG
>JAZRKT010000063.1:0-34042 GCA_045646465.1 Eubacteriales bacterium
ATGATGAAAACTTTATATATGATTGGTGGCACTATGGGAATTGGAAAAACAACTGTGTGCCAACAGCTCAAACAGGATTTACCGAATAGCGTATTTCTTGACGGAGATTGGTGTTGGGATGCAAGTCCGTTCCAAGTAACCGATGAAACAAAAGCAATGGTGATGAATAATATTTGTTACTTGCTCAATAATTTTCTAAAGTGTTCTGCATACGATAATATCATTTTTTGTTGGGTGATGCACGAGCAGAGTATTATCGATTTCATACTTAAAAAGCTTGATGCACAGAACTGTGATGTGAAATGCGTCTCACTTGTAGCGGATGAAAAGACTCTGTGTGAAAGATTATCAATGGATGTAGAAAGAGGTATTCGTTCTGAAGATGTAATTGAGAGAAGCATAACAAGAATACCGATGTACCAAGCACTCAATACCATTAAAATTGATACCAACACAAAAACTGTGGCTGTGATTGCTAATGAGATAAAGCAGTTGTAATACTGTCAAATTCCAATTTGCAATGGGGGTGCAAAAGTCATAGGTATGTACCTTTTATGAAAATTGAGGTCATTTGCCATATTATAACCCTAACTTTGATGAAAAGTTTGGGTTATTGTTTTTTTTGGTTTAAAACAAGTTTTTCAAGACCTCTATAACAGTCAAAACCACAAGTTCATTTGAACTTGTGGTTTTGATTTATAAAATTATCTCTTAACAAAATATTCCTCATACCAGACAAGGAAGGTATAAATAGTCCACACCTTTCTCCAGTTATCGGAGTTCCCACCGATGTATTCATCAAAAATTGACTTAATCCCATCAACATTAAAGAATTTTTTTGCGATTTCGCTGCCAAAGAGACGTCTGACATCACCATTGTAACGCTCGTCTGCCATCCACATTCTTATGGGAACAACAAAGCCCAGCTTTTTGCGGAAGGCTATTTCTTCGGGAAGTACCTTTGAAGCTGCCAATCTCAAAGCAAGCTTGTTCTGCTCCTCGCCGATTTTACAGCAGGAGGGCATACGGGATGCTATATCGAAAATACGCAAGTCAGTAAGAGGCATACGCACCTCAAGTCCTGCAGCGCGGCTCATTTTGTCTACGTTGAGGTAAATGTCTCCTTCAAGCCATACCTGTATGTCAACGTCCGACATTTTTGAAAGAGGATCAAGTCCTTCATTTTCTTCGTAAATACTTTTTACAAGGTCAATGGGGAGAAAACCATCAATATAGTTTTTCATTATCCTCTGCTTTTCGTCTTCCTTCATAATGTTGGTATTTCCCACATAGAAGGTTTTAAGGTTGTCGCCATATCGTTCGGCATTACGGTACATATTGTATCCGCCAAAAAATTCGTCGGCGCCTTCACCTGAATAGCACACTTTAGTCCCCTTAGCCGTTGCCACGCAGCCAAGCGCAAAGGCTACCGCCGAAGCATCGCCGAGAGGCTGCTCCATATTGTACATAACATACGGCACTGCCTTGAAATAGTCCTCTGGCTCAATAAGACAGCGGTTGAATTCTCTGCCGAGAATTTCCGCAGTTTTACCTGCAAGAGCCGATTCATCAAGTCTTTCATCGTTATAGCCTACGCTGTTGCAGGCAGGTGCAGCACTCATTGCAAGAACATATGAGGAATCAACTCCGCCTGACAAAAAACTGTGCACATATTCGTCGGGGTCCCGAACCTCGCTCATAACAAGCTTTACCATTTCGTGAAGCTCATCTGCCCACTGTTCAACTGTCTTTGAATTATCGGGGCGAAATTCAGGCTTCCAATAACGTGTGATTGTGTTTTTGCCGTTCTTACGCACCATATATCTTCCCGGAAGAAGCTTGTACACACCCTTGAAGAAGGTTTCTTCACCCGTTGTATATGTCATTGTAAGATAAATCTGCAAAAGCTTTTCGTTAAGCTCCTTGCAAAAGCCGTCCTGCTCCATTATGCTTCTGATTTGTGTACCGAAAAGAAGCCTTCCGTCAGCAGTTTCATAATAGTAAAAGGGAACTGTTCCAAACCCGTCACGCACGCAATACAGCTCGTCCTTTTCGCCGTCATAAAGGCACAGCGCAAACATTCCGTATATATACTTTGGCAGGTCATAACCCCACTTTTCATAGCCCTTGACAATAATCTGCTCCTCCCTGTCCTTACGGGAAAGACCGTGCTCTATTCCAAGCACCGAGCAAAGCTGTCTGTGATTTCTTATATGGCCGCGGTATTCTTTAATTTCTGTCATTGTTTTTCTCCGATAATAGCTATAATTATTTACAAGTATATTATACCACCCTTGTATTAAAATTTCAATACAACAAGGTATTAACTTTTACAAAATATAACATTTATTTTGTAAAAAGCCTTGTTTTTTTCACAGAATGGTGTTATAATACCATACAAGAGGAATATTATATGTTTTACATTTACATTTGGAGGAAATTATGGCACGTTTAACAGCAACTCAGAAGAAAAAACGCAACAGCTTTGTTGCATTGCTCATCGGCATTTTAGTAGTTCTCGCGGCAATTGTATATGTTGTATATGCAGGCGTTATGTCAAAGTCCGCATTCCTTGAAAACCAGGATTTCGCAACAGCACTTTCTGAAGTTTTCGGCAAGAGCGCAAGAAGCGTTTCCGCACAAGACCTTGCAGGTGTTAAGTATCTTGAAATCTACCACGACACAGAAAACGATATGTGCGGTCTTGCAATCGGCGATGATGAATTTTTGGATAAGTACAATGAAGCAATGGCAAGCGAAGATGCTGAAAACGCAGATACATCATATTACGACCTTGCTAAGTCCTCAACCTTTGATGCTGACGACAACATGGTTTTAGCAGACCTTAAGTATTTCACAGGCGCAGAAGTTCTTAACCTCAATATGGTTACAATTGCAGATTCTTCTGTATTGGGCGAATTCAAAAACCTTAAGAGAGGTACCTTCGCAAGCTGCGGCATTACAGATGTAAGTGCATTTGCTTCTCTTGACCTTACAAAGATTGAAGAGCTCAACTTCTCCGGAAACACCATCTCTGACTGGACAGCACTTGAATCCATCGCAGACAAGGTTATCGTAAACTCCAGCTACAGCGTTGAAATGGGCGACGATGGCAACTACACACTTGTTCCCGTTGAAATAACTCTCGCTGACCAGCTTGCAGAAGCTGAAGCAGAAAATGCTGAAGGCGAAGAGGCTGTTGAAACAGAAACCGAAGCAGAATAATCCGCTGAAGCTGAAAACACAACAGCAGCTGAATAATTAACCAAATAAATGGGGTGTAGCAAAATGAATTGTTACACCCCAACATTTATGCAAATTTAATAATTTCCTGCAGGGAACGGCGTTTCACGACGATCCTCTTTTTGTGCAAAATGCAAGTTTTTCTACAGTTTCTTGTTTACTTCAGCTTAAAACAGAAATCCTATATCCGTTATCGGGAAAAGTCTCATGTAAGCCTTGCCAAGAATTTTTCTCTTATCAACATCCCCTACATATCTGCTGTCAAGGCTATTTGTTCTGTTGTCGCCCAGCACAAACACGCAGCCTTCCTTTACAACGTGAGGATAATCCTCGCCGATAATTGCATCGGGATAGAAGAATTCAGACACGCCGTTTTCGTTTGTCATAGGGACAAGACTTCCGTCACCATAGTACACCTTATTGGCATAATCCTCGTCAAGGACATCAACAGTGCCATCAAGACGAGTTACAGTAACTGTCCAGGTTTCGTTATCAATATCAACCGTTTCCCCTTCGGTAGCAATAACACGCTTGATGATAGGTCCTCGCAAATCCTTGTTCTGCGAGTCCTGAACAACAATTATATCGCCTGTTTTGGGAGTATAGAAAAGATTGGATATAACAAGCCTGTCACCGTGATTGAGGGTGCGCATCATAGACTCACCGTCTACCGTAACAAAACGGCAGATGAAGGTAAACAGCACCACGACGCCTATAAGAGCAAGGCAAAAGGTCTCTATCCATTCGTAAATTGTTTGCATAAGCGTCGGCTTTACCGATAAAGCATTATTGTTTTCAGACATTGCTATCCTTCTTTCTCATAGTGAAACAAATTAAATTTCTTCTTTTTGTATGTTAATGCGATTTACAGAACATACACTTTTCTCTTACATTTAAACAAAAGCAAAAGAAGCCGTCAATGCGGCTTCTTATAGTCTTATTAAGACTTGCGCCGCCTTAGTATGCGGCTGTGACAAACAAGGTCTTAGATATCTTCCTTAACCTTAGCTGCCTTACCAACTCTGTCTCTGAGGTAGAAGAGCTTAGCACGTCTAACCTTACCGGATCTGATTACATCAACCTTAACAACGTTGGGAGAATGAAGCGGGAATGTCTTTTCAACACCGCAGCCATAAGCCACACGTCTTACGGTAAATGTTTCGGAGATACCGCCATTACGCTTTGCGATAACTGTACCTTCGAAAAGCTGGATTCTTTCTCTCTGACCTTCCTTGATTCTGTTGTGAACTCTGATTGTGTCACCAACCTTGAATGAGGGAACTTCGGTCTTGAGCTGCTCGTTTGTAAAAGCCTCGATGACAAGATTCTTGCTCATTGGGTTTTCCTCCTTGATTTGTGGACATTCGTGCCGAGCTGACAGAGGACTGTCCATAATTATTTTTATGTTCACAGCTTACGCCATAACACAACAAACGTATTATATCACACGCTTATTCAAAAAGCAAGTGTTGTTTAGCTTTTTTTGTTAATAAAGTGTAAAATATGCATTTAACCTTTTATAAAGTTACCCTTTGCCTTAAGGAACGCCGTAATAAACTCATCAATATCCCCATCCATAACAGCGGAAATATTACCGTCCTCGCAGCCTGTTCTGGTATCCTTAACAAGGGTATATGGCATAAATACATAGGAACGAATCTGGCTTCCCCACTCAATATTGAGCTTTTCTCCCTTGATGTCCTCGATTTTGTCAAGCTTTTCGCGCTGCTTGATTTCCATAAGCTTACTTTTTAACATCTTCATACAGGTTTCTCTGTTCTGGAGCTGGCTTCTTTCGGTCTGACAGCCGACAACGATACCCGTAGGCTTATGTGTAATTCTTACGGCTGAGTCGGTTTTATTAACGTGCTGGCCGCCTGCACCGCTGGCTCTGTGGGTTTCCATTTCGATGTCCTCGTCACGGATTTCGATGTCTATTTCATCATTGAATTCAGGCATTACTTCAACTGAAGCAAAGGAAGTATGTCTTCTTCCCGAGCTATCAAAGGGTGATACTCTTACAAGTCTGTGCACACCCACTTCACTTCTGAGATAGCCATAGGCATAGTCGCCCGTTATGAGAATTGTTGCACTCTTGATGCCTGCTTCTTCGCCGTCAAGATAGTCAAGAAGCTTTACCTTAAAGCCTCTCTTCTCTGCCCAGCGGCAGTACATTCTGTACAGCATAAGTGCCCAGTCCTGTGCCTCTGTTCCGCCGGCGCCGGGATGAATGGAGAGAATGGCATTATTCTTATCAAATTCCCCTGACAGAAGTGCCATAATTCTCTGGGTATCATAGCTATTTGAAAGGCGTGAAAGCTCGGAAAGAATCTCCTCCGTAAAGCTTTCGTCATCCTCCTCAATTGCCATTTCAATCATTTCATACAGGCTTTGGACGCCCTCGGCAAAGTCGTTGTATGTGGTAACTATGCCTCTTGCCGTATTAAGCTCGCTCATAACCGCCTGTGTGTCATCCCTGTTCCAGAAATTTTCGTCGCAGGTTTCCTTTTCAAGCTGTTCCACCTTAGCGCTGAGCTCATCAACATTAAGTGCTTCCTTTAACTCTTTTGAGTCCTCGGAAAGCTGATTTAACTGTAATTTTGCTTCTTCAAGTTGTACTATCATATATATCTCCTAAAAAATTATTGCCTATTTACCTACGCAGAAATGTGCGAAAATATTATTTACTATTTCCTCAGACACGCCTCTTCCGTCAGCTTCAAGAAGGTGCCCTAAAGCCGATTCCATATCAAGGCACGCCGTGTCGGGTGTGAGCATTTCAAGTGCTTCAAGTGCTCTTTCTATATCACCCACCGCACCCGTAAGTGCCGCATACTGTCTTGCGTTTGTAAGAATAAGTCCGCTTTCAGCCATATTGCTGTCAGGATAAAGACGGCTCACTGCCTGTTCAAGTGCTTCAAGACCTTCCTTTTCCTTCGCACTTATGCAGACAACACTTTCAAAGCCTAGGTTTTCAAAATAAGCCTTATGTCCGTCAGAATTTGCCAAGTCGCACTTATTGAGCACCACTATCACATTTTTGCTTTCCTTTGCATCAAGCAAAAGCTTTACCATACCGTCATCAGTTTGCTCTGTCGGCTTTGTCACATCAAACACACCAAACACAAGTCTGCTGTCCGTCAATGTACCCTTTGAGCGCTCAACTCCGATTTTTTCAACGGTATCCTGTGTTTCGTGTATACCTGCCGTATCCGACAGATTAAGCTTGATACTGCCAACGGTTACGCTTTCTGTAACAACATCACGTGTTGTGCCTGCAACGTCTGTGACAATTGCTCTGTCAAAGCCCAAAAGTGCATTTAGAAGCGAGCTTTTTCCCGTATTGGGAAGTCCAACAATTGCCGTAGGCACGCCTTCCGTAATAGCAAGACCTGTAGAAAAAGTATTTGTAAGCCTTTTAAGCTCTTTTTTTATCTTTAAAAGCTCCTCTTTCATTTCCTCGTCGCCCACATCTCTCATATCCTCATCAGGATAGTCGATATAAGCGTATACCGATGCAAGAAGGTGTGTTAATTTATCTGCCTGCTCTTTTACAAGCTTTCCAACACTTCCCTCAAGCTGTGCCGAGAAAAGCTTAAGCTGCGCGGTACTGTCTGCATCTATAAGCTGTCCCACAGCCTCTGCCATTGTCAAATCAAGCTTGCCGTTGACAAAGGCACGTTTTGTAAATTCGCCGGGAAGAGCCGCCTTGGCTCCCTGTTCAAAGAGATTCGTAAGGATAAGACTTACCCCCACAGGGCTTCCGTGACAGCTTATTTCAACGGTGTTTTCGCCTGTATAGGAGTGAGGTGCAAAAAAACAGGTGCAAAGTCCCGTATCTATGCGTTTGCCGTCGCTTCCTATGATTTTGCCGTAAACCTGCTTATGGCTTTCGTACTGAGACAGCCTGTTATATTTACCAAAAGGGACAAAAACCTTACTTGCAATTTCTACGGCATCGTCACCCGACAGACGGATGACCGATATTCCTGCCTTGCCTGCACCGCTTGCAAGGGCTGCTATTGTGTGCATAAACTACTCCTTTCAGTATTATACATCTGCAAGGTCAATATAATCTGCACCGTATTTTGCAATATAGTCTTTTCTTGCAGCAAGGTCATCGCCTAAAAGTGTATTGAACATAATATACGTTGCCTGTTCGTCCTCGGGATTGATGCGAATAAGTCTGCGGCTCTTGGGATTCATTGTAGTAAAGTTCATCATATCGGGGTCGTTTTCTCCAAGCCCCTTTGAACGCTTTATGGTTACCTTTTCGCCTTCAATTTCCTTAAGAATAGCCGCCTTTTCAGGCTCGTTATAAGCAAAGCGAATACCTGATTTTGACGATATTTCATACAGCGGAGATTCAGCAATATACACTCTTCCCATCTTAATAAGAGACGGAAGCAAACGGTAGAATATTGTCAGAATCAGCGTTCTTATGTGATAGCCGTCCTCGTCGGCATCGGTACAGATGATAATTTTGCTCCACTTAAGGGAGTCGGGGTCAAAGTCGGAAAGCTGTTTACCTGCTCCCTTGTTCTTACCCATTTCAACACCGCAGCCAATAACCTTAAGAAGGTCAACTACAATATCGCTCTTGAAAATCTTATCAAATCCGCCCTTTAAGCAGTTAAAGGTCTTACCTCTGACAGGCATAATTGCCTGAAAATCAGGGTCACGTGCGAGCATACAGCTTGATTTCGCAGAGTCACCCTCCACTATAAACAGCTCTCGCTTATTTGCATCCTTACTGCGGCAGTTGGAAAATTTTTCAACTCTGTTTACAATATCAATGTTAGCCGACAGCTTTTTCTTGATATTTATTCTTGTGCTTTCGGCGTTTTCGCGGCTTCTCTTATTGATAAGCACTTGTTGCGCACACTTTTCTGCCTGCTTGGGATTTTCCGCAAAGAAAACCTCAAGAGAATGGAGGAAGAACTGTGTCATAGCCTCAGTGATAAATGTATTTGTAATTGCCTTCTTTGTCTGATTTTCGTAGCTTGTACGTGTGGAATGTGAATTCACAACAAGCACAAGGCAGTCCTCTACGTCGCCGAAGGTGATTTTACTTTCTGTTTTATTATACTTATTATTATTTTTCAGATAGGTATCAAAAGCCTTGACAAATGCGCTTCTTGCCGCTTTATCAGGTGAGCCGCCGTGTTCAAGAAAGCTTGAGTTATGGTAATACTCGATTTTATTTACGGTATTTGAGAAGCAGAACACCGCCTCAACCTTTAGCTTATATTCAGGCTTATCCTCTCTGTCACGTCCCTGACGCTCGGTCTGGAAATATGCAGGAGTTGACAATGCAAGAGTTCTTGATGTATCTCCGTCCTTTTCGCCGTCAAGAGTACCTTGCTTTTCTTCGCCTTCTTCGTCGCCTTCAGGCTCCGTCACAGGGGCATCCGAAAGGGTAATAAGCTCATTGATATAATCAACAATACCGTTTTTATAAAGGTATTCTCTCTTAGTATGGCTTCCGTCCTCATTTTCGTAGTCGAGATTTAAAGTAAGTCCGCTGTTTACGATAGCCTGCTTTTTGAGAACCTCCTCAAAGTATTCAAGGGTGATATTGATATCGGTGAAAACTTCAAGGTCAGGCTTCCATTCAACAACTGTACCTGTTCTGCGTCTTACGGGGTCTTCGATAATAAGCTCGCTTGTGGGCAAACCCTTTGCAAAGGAAATGAAATACTTTCCCTGCTTAGTGTAGCTTGTTACATTCATATATTCCGAGCTGCACTGGGTAGCACAGGCACCAAGACCGTTAAGACCAAGGGAATATTCGTATGCCTCTCCCTCATCATTGTCATATTTACCGCCTGCATACAGCTCGCAGTAAACAAGATCCCAGTTATATCTCTGCTCGTTTTCGTTCCAATCAAGGGGCACGCCTCGTCCGAAATCCTCCACCACAAGAGATTTATCCTTTCTGCAGGTGATGTTTATTACGTTTCCGTAGCCCTCTCTTGCTTCGTCTATGGAGTTTGACAGTATTTCAAAAAATGAATGTTCGCAGCCCTCAAGACCATCTGAGCCAAAAATAACCGCAGGTCTTTTTCTTACCTTATCAGGACCTTTCAGGGACGAAATACTTTGATTGCCGTATTCTCCTGTCTTTTTTGCCATTTGGCTTTACTCCTCCTTAATAGGATTTTTTTATAGTCTTTCCTTGTTTTCCCAAGGCTTTATGTTTTTTAACTCATTAAAAAGTGCAACATAGCTGTCGTGTCTTGATTTTACGATTTTACCTTCAACAAGAGCCTTCATTACATTACATCCGTCCTCGCACACATGGGTACATTTTTTATATTTACAGTCAAGGGCGTACTTTTCAACATCAGGAAAAGCACCAAGCAAGCTATCAATATCAAGCATATTAAAGCCTGCCACATCAAGCATACTGAAGCCGGGCGTATCACCCACATAGGTATAATCTCCTATTTTGAAAAGAGTTGTAACACGTGTTGTGTGCCTGCCTCTTTGGATTTTTCTGCTTATTTCGCCTGTTTCAAGGCAAAGCTCGTCAAACACCGCATTGAGTACGCTTGATTTTCCAACACCAGAAGCCCCTGTAAAAAAGCTTATTTTACCCTGAACCTTATTTCTTATTGTCTGTATAGACTGTGCGTATTCTTCCTTCTTGACAGCAGAAAACTCCACCGTTTCAAAGCCTGCGTCATTATATGTTTTCATCAGCCCTTCGGCACTTGCCGTATCCGCCTTATTAACAATAATCAGCACGTCTATACCGTTTTTCCTTGCTACTGCAAACAGCTTGTCCAGTATAAACAAATCGGGGTCAGGATTTTTTACTGCCACAACAACGCACAGCAAATCAACATTTGCCACAGCAGGACGTATAAGGCTATTTTTTCGTTCGCTTATTTTTGTGATAAATCCTTCCTTGCAGTCCTCCTTTTCAAACACAACCCTATCTCCTGCAAGAGGTGTTATGTGGCTGTGTCTGAAAGCGCCCTTTGCACGGCATTCTTCATATGTTCCGTCCTGTTTTTCAACGGTATAAAGTCCGCCTGTACTTTTAACTATTATTCCGCAATTTTCTGTTGTCACGTATTTTTCTCCGTATCTGTCAATTATCGGCTCTCATATCTAAAAGAGAGTCCATTCCTCCGTCCTGTGAAGGAGAAGCGGGCTGCGAGTCTGAGGCAGGTGTCCGTTCTGTTCCCGACGGTGCACCTTCTCCGCTATTGGATGAAGGCGTATTCTGCTGTCCTGCTTCAGGTGTTCCGGTAGACGGTCTTGAAATCATCTTTTTGCTAACGGTAACAATAACCGTATCTGTTTCAAGCACCTCCATACCCGTTCCTATGCTTGCATCAAGAACGGTGCCTGCGGCTGTATTGCTTTCCTCGTACTGAATTCTGTATCTTATACCCTCATCGGAAAGAATCCGTCTTACCTCACCCTCGGTTTTGTCGATTATCATTGGCATTTTCATCTTTTTGCCCTTACTTACGTAAACGATAATCTTACCGTTTTCAAGGTCAACCTCGTCACCCACCTGAGGTATACAGTCATAAACCGTTCCCGCTACGTGGGTCTGATTAAATTCCTCCACGATTTCAATATCGCTCTTGGTAATATCAGGGCTGAACTTTCTTACAATCTGTTCTATGGCGCTGTTTTTGGGAATACCTATACAATCGGGCATATTTCTGTTTGCACCGCCGTCATTTCTGTTTACATATATCACAAGGTCGATTTTTTTCTTTTTGATAATAGTGTCGCCTCCCTCAGGCTCCTGGCTTACTATTACACCGTCCTCAACATTTGAATACTCTGTCTCCTTGACGGACACAACATATCCCATATCCTGAATGGTATCAAGAATCTCTTCGTTATATACAAATCCCGTGAAGTCATCAACAACCATTTTTTCTTCTTCGCTGTTTTTGCTTTCAACGCCCAATATTTTATCAAGTGCCGATGAAATTCCGCCCGATGAGCCTCCGCTTGAGAAGAGCACCACCGCAAGCAGTATTGCAACTACTATAAAGAAGGACAAGGTAACGCCCAGAATTATGGGGAACATCGACTTTGATTTTTTCTTTTTCTCCACGCCCGACTTACTTCTGACTTTATCGGAAGAAGCGGTTGATGTGGGAACGCCCGAAAAAATGGTGTCGGGATTTTTCACAAAATATTCAAGAGCCTTTTCCATACTTGTGGCACTGTTAAAGCGCTCCTCAGGCTTTTTGCTCATTGCCTTAAGTACAATCTGTTCAAGTCCCACGGGAATCTGAGAATTATGCTCTCTGGGAGGAACAGGTTCGTCGTTTACCTGCATCATTGCGACTGCAACAGGACTGTCAGCTATAAAGGGAAGCGTTCCCGTAAGCATCTCATAAAGCATAACACCCACCGAGTAAATGTCGCTCTTTTTGTCAACAGGCTCCCCGCTTGCCTGCTCGGGAGAAATGTAATTTACCGTACCTATTGCCTTATCCGTCATAGTCAATGGCTCTGACGTCGGGCTTTTTGCAATACCGAAGTCCGTAACCTTAACCTTCCCGTCACGAAGCAGCATTACATTCTGAGGCTTTATGTCACGGTGGATTATGCCCTTTTCGTGGGCATGAGCAAGACCTGAAAGTATCTGTCGTACGTAATGCACCGCTTCCTTCCAGCCAAGCTTCCCCACCTTATCTATATAATCCTTAAGTGTTATACCATCAATAAACTCCATAACGATATACTTAAGATTATCGCTGATTGCAACATCATAAATTTTAACAATGTTAGGTGAATCAACCATAGCAATTGTTTCCGATTCGTTTACAAAGCGTTTTACGGCGTTTTCATCTCTGTTAAATTCCTCGTTAAGCACCTTTATGGCAACAGGTCTGCCACTATTTTGCATATCAGCTGCACGAAGCACATACGCCATACCGCCGATGCCCACAACGCTTTCAATTCTGTATCTGCCGTCAAGTACACGGTTTATAAGCTTTTCAAAGGATTTATCCATTATTTTCCTTGCCCTCCCCGTTACATTTTTCTAACGACAACTGCCGTAATATTATCTGCTCCGCTTTCGCTGTTTGCCTTTGCCACAAGCTTTTTTGCGCACATTTCGGCGTCCTTGTTTTCAAGGCATATTCTTTCCATATCGCTTTTATTTACATATCCGCAAAGTCCATCGCTGCAAAGAAGAAGACCGCTTACATTATCAGCATCTATTACAAAAAGGTCTCCCTCAATGCTCTCTGCCGTCCCCACAGCCTTTGTGATAATATTTCTGTTGGGATGCACTCTTGCCTCATCCTCAGTTATTGCACCGCTGTCTATAAGGCTTTGCACATATGAATGGTCGTGGGAAAGCTGTTTTAAGCCTTTGTCGGTAATTGCATATATTCTGCTGTCGCCAACGGCAATACAGTAGTATTTTCCGTCCTTGCAAAGGCAGGAAACAAGGGTTGTTCCCATACCTGAAAGGGAGCTGTCTTCCTGAGATTTGCTAAAAACCTCTGCATTTGCCTTTGTCAGAGCCTGCTGCAAAAGAAACAGCACCTCAAGCTCGTTTTCGCCTTTATCTACCGATTCCTCAACACAGCAAGTAAAAATTTCCACCGCAAGACTACTTGCCGTGCTGCCGCCGTTTGCTCCGCCCATTCCGTCACAAACAGTGCAAAGGATACTGCCTGACTCAAACTTTTTTGTGCCGAAGAAATCCTGATTATTATCTCTTTTTCTGCCTACATCCGTTTGTCCAAAATATGCAAGTTCCATCCAAATCACTCCCTTCGGAGATAACCGCATCCAACCCATTTTGCGGGCTTTACTTTTCGTTTTCTGCTCTGAGCTGTCCGCAGGATGCATTGATATCGCTTCCAAGACGCCGTCTTACCGTCGCCGTTATGCGGTGCTTTTCAAGTATTTTTACAAATTCGTCAATTGATTTTTTACTGCTTTTTGTGTAGCTTCTTTCCTTAACGTCGTTAAGAGGAATAAGATTTACGTGGCAAATCATACCCTGAAGAAGTTTTGCAAGCCTTTGTGCATGAAGCGGTGTATCGTTTTCGCCGCTTATCATTGAGTACTCAAAGGAAATACGTCGTCCCGTCTTTTCTATGTAATACTTACAGCTTTCAATAAGCTCGTCAAGGTCATATTTATTTGCTATGGGCATAAGCTTTTTTCTTGTTTCGGCATCACTTGCGTGAAGTGAAACGGAAAGCGTAATCTGCATTTTTTCATCTGCAAGCTGTTTTATTCTGTCGCACAGACCGCAGGTTGAAAGGGAAATATGCCTATGTCCTATATTAAGTCCGTCCTTGTGGTTTACAAGCTCCAGAAACCTCATTACGTTACAGTAATTATCAAGAGGCTCGCCTATTCCCATCATAACGATGTTGGAAACCTTTTCTCCAAGGTCCTTCTGTGCGGCAATAACCTGTCCCAAAATTTCCGACGGCAGAAGGTGACGCTTAAGTCCCGTAAGCGTTGAGGCGCAGAAGGTACAGCCCATTCTGCAGCCCACCTGAGTTGACACGCATATTGTATTGCCGTGCTCATATCTCATAAACACGCTTTCAACAAATTCACCGTCATAAAGGCGGAAAAGATACTTTACGGTGCCATCGATTTTTGATACAAGCTTTTTTTCAACTGCAGGCAATGTGATAAAGCAATATTCACTGAGCACCTGCTTTATTTTTGCGGGAACATTTCCCATTTCGTCAAAGCTGTACACCCCTTTTGTAAGCCAAGAGTATATTTGTTTTGACCTATATTTTTCAATTTTTGTTCCCGAATTTTCCGAGATTTTGGCAATTTCAATCTCCAATTCGTCGGGAAACAGACTCATTATATCAAGCTTATCCAAATTACTTCTCCGTTTTCTTAACGAGCTTTGCAACAAAAAATCCGTCAGTATGAGTTTTATGCGGTAAAAACGTCACCATTCCCGTCTTATCGCCGAGAATACCCGTAGGACAAAGCTCAAAGTCCTTATTTTCCTTTAAGAACCTATTTACAACATCCTCGTTTTCCGCTTTTCTTAAGGTACAGGTGGAATAAACAATAAATCCGCCGTTTCTTACGTAATTCTTTGAAGCATTAAGTATATCATACTGCACATTGGGCAGCTTTTCTATTTCTTCGTATGTTTTATATCTTATATCTGGCTTTTTTGCAATAACTCCCATTCCCGAACAGGGCACGTCGCACATCACCACGTCAGCCTTGCCGAAAAGCTCATTTTTTGGCTTTCGTCCGTCACGCTCTTCTGTGGTAACTGTAGTGATTCCCAACCTTTGCGCTCCGCTTCTTACAAGTCTCAATCTGTTTTCGTGAAGGTCAAAGGAATGTATCTCGCCCTTGTTTTCAAGGTTTATTGCCGCAGAAAAGCTTTTTCCGCCGGGGCAAGAGCAGGTATCAACAATTATGGGGCGTGCCGACTTTACGCTCTTTTTCGAAACAAGGGACGAAACAATTGTTGATGCAGGGTCTTGCACAAAGAACAGTCCCTCATCATAGCCGTAAAGCTCGGTTACAGCGCAGGATTTGGGTATTATTACCGACATATCGCCAAGAACTCTTGCTCCAAGCTCACCATCAAGCCTTGACACAAGCTCCTCTGCCGTGATTTTAAGGGTATTGACTCTCAGCGCAACACCTGGTCTTACCTTGCACAGAGCCTTTACGATGTCCTCGCTGCAGCCGTAGTCCTTTTGCCACATTTCGCAAAGCCACACAGGAACACTGTATTTTATACTCAGACCCTTTGCACCCTTAAGAGCCTTAATTTCGTTTATAATTGCTTCCTTCTGTCTTACGGCGCTTCGCATAATGCCGTTGACATAGCCTGCATACGCCTTGGGACAGGTAGTTTTCACAAGCTCGGTTGATTCGTTGCACGCCGCAGAATCGGGCACCTTATCCATAAAGAAAACCTGATACAGTCCCGTTTCAAGTATGCACAGAACAAGGTTTTCAATTTTTTCAAACTTTACACTTGACAGCTTTTTTATGATATAGTCAAGGGTAATTTTTCTTTCAACGGTGCCGTAAAGAAGTCTTGTGAAAAAGGTTTTATCCTTATCCTCAAAGCCGTATTTTTTTATTGCGGCATCAAGCTCAAGATTTATAAATTTCCCGTTTTTCACACAGGAATTCAGCGACAGCACCGCCGCTTTTCTCGGTGTCATTTCCAAAGCTTTTACCTTAGTCCCTTCTACGTGAGTTAACCATTACAACAAGTCTGAGTAAGTTCGCAAGCGATACCGCAAGCGCCGCAACATAGGTAAGAGCCGCCGCTGTCAGCACCTTCTTTGATGATTTAAGGTCTTCGCCCGACATATATCCGTTACCTAAAATTGCAAGAGCACGTCTGCTCGCATCAAACTCAACGGGAAGTGTAACAAGCTGAAAAAACGTCGCCGTTGCAAAGGCGATAATTCCCAACGTTGCAAGAGCAGGAATACTGAAAAGAAAGCTAAGCAGAATCAAGGGTATTGCAAGGCTTGAGCCGATATTGCATACAGGCACAAGCGCCATTCTTATTTTTATTGGCGTATATCCAACGGCGTGCTGTACGGCATGGCCTGCCTCGTGAGCCGCAACACCGATAGCCGCCGCCGACCTTGAGCCGTCGGTGGAATCAGAAAGTCTTATGACGTTGGTTTTGGGGTCATAGTGGTCGGTAAGATTTCCTGCAATATGCTCAATTCTCACATTATGCAAGCCGTTTGCATCAAGAATTCTGCGAACAACATCGTTTGCCGTCATTCCCGAGCTTGTATTAACCTTGGAATATTTTTTATAAGTGGAATTTACGTTATGTGATGCCCAAAGCGATAAAATAACCGCAGGCAGAACAAGCAGTAAATACACAAGTATTTCCTGTGTTGACATATAGTAAAAGCCGTAGTATGGCATATAATCTCCTCCTGAAACTTATTTTTCGGGAGAAAGCATATCTCCCACTTGAATTTTTCTTCCGTTTACAAGGTCAAAGGCACGCATTTCGCCCTTGCCCTCGGGCTTTAATCTTTTAAGAAGCACGCTGCCTGTTTTACACTTGACAATTACGCCTTCCTTTGTTGTTTCAACAACCTCTCCAATTTTGCCTTCATACTCCTTATCAAGCCTTCTGCTTTCGCAAAGCTTTAACACCTTTTCACCCTGATAGCAAAATGCACCTGGAAAAGGATAAAGTCCTCTTATCTTATTATGCACCTTCCACGCATCATCATTAAAGGAAACAGCACATTCTTCGTTTGTAATTTTTTCCGCATGGGTAGCCTTTGAATCATCCTGTTTTTGAGGTACAATTGTACCTTTTTCAATGCCGTCGAGAGTCTGCATAAGAAGGTCAGCACCCAAAAGTGCAAGGTCATCAAAAACCTTACCCGTATTGTCATTTTCACCTATTTCATATTCTGCTTTGAGAAGCATATCCCCTGTATCAACGCCGTCTGCAAGATACATTGTGGTAACACCTGTCACCTTTTTACCGTCCATAACGGCTCTCTGAATAGGCGAAGCGCCTCTGTATTCAGGAAGAAGCGAGCCGTGAACATTTATACAGCCGTACTTTGGAAAATCAAGCACATACCGCGGCAGGATTTTTCCGTAAGCCACAACAACTATTATATCAGGCTTTTTTTCTTCAAGTATGGGCAGTACCGCACCGTCCTTTAAGGTTTCGGGCTGATAAATATCAAGTCCCTTTTCAAGTGCGTATTTTTTTACATCGCTGACAGAAACCTTCATACCTCTGCCGCTTTGCTTATCTGGCTTTGTGAAAACGCCGCACACATCCTGACCGCTTTCTACAAGCTTACGAAGACACGCCGTAGCAAAATCAGGCGTACCCATAAAAAGTATTTTCAACATTTATCAGTCCTCTTCATCTTCAAGCACTTCGTCGGCCTTGTCAATATACAGTATGCCGTCAAGATGGTCATTTTCGTGGCAAAGGCATCTTCCCATAAGCTCGGTGCCTTCAAACGTAAATCTCTTTCCGTTTCTGTCTGTCGCCTCAACGGTAACAGTCATAGGACGCACAACATTACCCGACTTTCCCGGCACCGAAAGACATCCTTCAAGACCTTCCTGCTCGCCCTCAGCTTTTAAAATCACGGGGTTAATAAATTCAACAAATTCTTCTCTGTCCTCTTCAATTCCCACGTTGATTATAAAAATCCTTCTTAAAATTCCCACCTGAGGTGCGGCAAGTCCCACACCATCGGCTTTTCTCAAGGTATCCCTCATATCGTCAAGAAGTGTTATGATTCTCGGCGTTATTTCGCTAACCTCTTTACACTTTTTTCTAAGGACCTCGTCGCCCTCTGTCATTATATTAAGTATCGCCATTATTATTACCTCTGAAATTACAGATTTGCGGGATTTACGTCTGCTGAAATCGTGACACTTTTAAGTCCCGTCATATATTTTATTATCAACTCAGACAGCATATTTCTCAGCTGCGGATTGTTTTTGCATTTTATGAGATACCTCATTCTGTACCTTCCCGAAATTTTGTATATATCGTTTCTGAAGGGACCGAAGAGTATAAATTTCACATCGCCGTACTTTGTCTTAGCTGCTTGGTCTATTCCTTTGCCGAATTCCCTTACTGCATTGACCACATCGTTTTCAATTTCACTCGAAAAGGTCACTGTTATAATATCGCAGAAGGGCGGAAAAACAGATGCGCGTCTGAACTGTATTTCCCTATCGTAAAACGCATTATAATCCTGCTGCGACGAAAGCATAAGCACGTCATTGTCAGGTGAATAGGTCTGAATAACTGCTCTTCCCTGCTTGCCGCTTCTGCCGCTTCTGCCAAGCACCTGTGTAAGCAGTGAAAAGGTCTTTTCGTTTGCACGAAAATCATTCATATAAAGAGACGTGTCTGCATTTATTACACCCACAAGGGATACATCGGGAAAATCGTGTCCCTTTGCAACCATCTGAGTGCCCACAAGCACATCCGCTTCGCCGTTTCTGAACTTATCAAGTATCTGCTCGTGTGAAAACTTTCCGCCTGTTGTGTCAGCGTCCATACGAAGAACACGGATTCCCGGGAACATTCTGCTAAGCTGATTTTCAAGCAGCTGTGTACCTGCTCCCATATAAACTATGCTTTCCTTCTTTTTGCAAACGGGACATTCCTCGGGCATCGGCTCGCTATGCCCGCAGTAGTGGCACGTCATAGTATCTCTTCCGTAGGTTTTATTGCGGTGATGAGTCAGCGTTACCGAGCAATTGGGACAGCTGAAGGTATGTCCGCAGGAATGACACTGTGCAAAGCTACGAAAGCCCCGTCTGTTGATAAACAGTATAGACTGCTCGCCGTTTACAAGGTTTTCTGCGATTTCTCCTTCAAGGGTGCCGCCAACGGTTGTAGGTATACCGCCTGCCGTTTTATCGTCGCTGTCGGAATCCTTTATTTCAAAGTATGGCTCGTTTCTCATATCGTGAAACAGCACCTTTGGCAAGGAAACTCCGCCGTAGCGCTCGGTAAGACTTACAAGAGTATACTTGCCTGTCTGTGCCTTATAAAAGCTGTCTATGCTCGGTGTTGCCGAAGCAAGCACCAAAAGAGCATTGTTGTAAGCGCATCTGAAGCGTGCTATGTCACGGGCGTGGTACTTTGGCGACTTATCGGATTTAAAGGAGCTTTCCTGCTCCTCGTCAATAACAATAAGCCCGAGGTTTTTCAGAGGCGCAAAAACTGCCGAACGTGTCCCAATTACAATTTTTGCTCTGCCCTCAACAATTGCCTTGTAGGCATCCATACGTTCTCCTGCCGAAAGCCCCGAATGAATAAGTGCAATATCCTGCCCGAAAACTGCGGAAAATCTTCCCACAGTCTGCCCTGTAAGAGCAATTTCCGGAACAAGCACAATTACTGTTTTTCCATCGTCCACGACCTTCTGAATAAGCTTCAGTATTACATTTGTTTTACCTGAGCCCGTAACTCCATAAAGCAATGCACACGCTGCCTTTTCGTCCTTATGCATCATTATAAGAGTATCAAGTGCCTTTCTTTGCATTTGCGACAGCTCAAAATCCTTGCCATAGCCCTTATTTGAATAGCACGAAAGAAGGCTATTATTTCTGTCCTTTTCCACCTTAACAAAGGTGACAATTCCTTTTTTTTCAAGCTCATTTATAACAGAAACACCCGCACCCGAGATGTGACAAAGCTCGGTTACGGGACAAGGTGATTCATAATGAAGAAGAGTCTCAAAGACAGCCTCCTGCTTTGGTGTAAGCTTTAGAGCACCCTCCGACAGCAAGGCAACAATCTGCTCACTGTCAGAAAGACAGGCATACTTTTCGCTCTTTTCGTTGATTTTACATTCAAAGCCTTCAAAACTTTCGCAAAGTCCAAGCCTTTCAAGGGCACGAAGACAGGCATCTGTGCCTTTTCCGTACTGCTTTTTTAGCTCGGTTTCGCTTATTCCCATATTTTCGTCAAGTGCCGAAAGAACAGTCAATGAAGCATCGTTAAGTCCTTTACCAGAGGCTTCCGTGTCCTTTACCCTTTTATACATTTTGACGTTTTTAACGCCCAGACCCGACGGAAGAACGCTTTTTGCCGCATCTCCGAGAGAGCAGAAAAGGTGCTCCTTCATAAACTTGCACAGCTCCAGCATTTCACCGCCGACGTACATATACTTACCCGGCACTCCAAGAACCGGCTTTGTTACCTCGCAGTCGCACTTGTCTGTAACCTCCGTAACAATACCGCATCTTTGTCTGTTTGCACCTCCGAAGGGCACAACTACAATACTTCCTGCAGTAACCTTGTCGCAAAGCTCTGAAGGAAGATGATAGCTATAGGGCTTGTCTATATGATACGGTGCATTTAAAATATGAACAAGTGCGTAAAGCAATTTTTTACCTCCGTTACTCCGAAAGAGTTTCTGTTATAGAACTTCCTCGGAAAGAGAAGTTTTATCGTGTTCTGCCCATGCCTTTTCAGCCTCTTCGGGAAGCTTAATTTTAATTTTGCCCTCGTGGAAAAGCTTGATTGCGTTCTTTACGGGCTTATTATTGAAATCTATTTCTATATCCCCTGCATTATAGCCTGTTTCTGCAAGCTCTGGATGCTCCTTTGAAAAGTTTTCTCTGTCAACAACATACTTTGCTCCCTTTGCCGCCATCATAACGAGGGTATATCTGTTGTACATATTGCCGTTTGAAAGTTCTGCGATTGAAGGTTTTACCATTTTGATTTCTCCTTAATAATTTTGCTGTAAATTGTTTATTTGACTGTATGTTAATTAAAAAATTCGCAAACGTCGTTATACACATTTTCGGGTCTGAAGTTATGTGCCTTTACTGCCGCCATAATATCCTTTGCACACTCCTCAGCCTTGCCATCCCTGTTGACCACAATGTAATCATACATAAGACAGGAGCGTATTTCGTTTTCGGCAATTGCAAGTCTACCGGCCACAACTTCCTCTGTTTCAGTTCCTCTGCCGCGAAGTCTTTCGGCAAGTCCCGCTTTACTTTCGGGTGCCACAAAAACAAACACCGCCCCCGGTACAAGGTTCTTTATCTGAACAGCTCCCTTTACTTCAATTTCAAGGATTACGTTCTTGCCCTGAGAAAGCATATTTTCGACGAAAAACTTAGGTGTTCCGTAGTAGTTGCCATTATAGCTTGCGTACTCTATCAGCTCGCCCTTGTCTATCATTTTCGAAAAGTCTTCTTTTGTTACGAAGAAATAGTTTACTCCGTTTTCTTCGCCTTCTCTTTTCTGTCTTGTTGTAGCGGATACTGAGTACACAAATTCCTCGTTTTCAAGAACGTACTTTAATACCGTTCCCTTACCAACTCCCGAAGGACCGGATACCACAACAAGTCTTCCCCGTTTCAGGTTATTACTCATCTTCTTCCTCCACGTCCTGAGAAGAACTGCCAACTCTTCCCTGAATTGCCTCTGACGTCAGCGCCGAAAGAATAATGTGTCCGCTGTCGGAAACTATTACACTACGTGTCTTTTTTCCGCCTGTTGCATCTACAAGGCGTCCCGTATTTCTTGTGTCCTGCACAAGTCTTTTTATGGGAGCAGCCTCAGGGCTTACAACCGAAACGATTCTCGAAGCGTTAATCATATTTCCATAGCCTATATTTACAAGCTTCATTTCTCTATTCTCCCCGTACTGGAATTATTCTATGTTCTGAATCTGTTCTCTTATTTTTTCAACCTCGCTCTTTGCATCAACCACGATTTTTGCAATATCCGCATTGTTGCACTTTGAGCCTGTTGTGTTGATTTCCCTGTTTATCTCCTGAAGCAGAAAGTCAAGCTTCCTTCCGCAAGGCTCATCGCCCGTTTCGGTTATGATTTTAGTAAACTGTGCAAGGTGGCTTCTCAGTCTTACAAGCTCCTCGTCAATTGCAACTCTGTCTGCAAAAATCGCAACCTCCTGAATCACTCTTGTTTCGTCATACTCCTTGCCGTCAAGCATTTCTTCAATGCGCTCGTGAAGCTTTTTGGAGTACTCCTCTACAATTTTAGGTGATTCCTTTTCAATTATGTCTACGTAAGAGGCTATTATATCAAGCTTTTTAAGAATGTCCTCGCCAAGCTTTTTGCCTTCAACCTGCTTCATACCGTGAAAGTCGCTGAAAGCCTCGCAAACCGCACCTTCTATTCTTTCCCAAAGCTCGTCAACCGTGTAGTCAACGCTCTTTACCGACGTAAACACATCTCTGTTCTGCGCCACCGTCATTACTGAAATATCGTCGCGAAGACCGTATTTTTCGTTAAGAGTCTTAAGGCAGGCGAGATAGTTTTCAAGGTACACCTCGTCAAGTGAAATAAAAGCATCCTCAGCTCCCGGCAGAGCCTCGTAAGAAAGATAAATGTCTATCTTGCCTCTTGTTGTATATTTACCCAGCTCTGATTTTATTTTTTCCTCGCATCTTGAATACATTCTGGGAAGCTTTACGTTAAGGTCAAGGTATCTTGAATTTACCGACTTAAGCTCCACCGTTATAATACTGTCTTCAATGTTTTTTCGTGCGTATCCGCACCCTGTCATACTAAGTATTTTAATCATCTCCGAAAAGTTAATTCACCAAAAACACGCATAGTTACATATATGTATGATAATTATATATCACCTTTTTTTCTTTGTCAAGTATTTTTACCGCAGTGTCGGTGTTTTTCAGAGCTTTTCACACTTTTTCACACTATTTTCACCCATCTTCTATACTATTGACAGCTTTTTAATTATAATGTATAATAGATGTAGAATTTTCGGCTTATCACACTATCAAAAAACACGGAGGTTGTATGAAAACAACTGCTAAATATATACTGACTTTTTTAACCTGCCTGATGCTTGCTACATTCTTTTCAGCTGGCGTTTCGGCAAAGACCTACAGCGGCAGCGACGGAAATATAAGCTGGAGCATTGATTTAAACAGCGCACATATGACCGTCTCGGGCTCAGGCGATATGACGGACTACGTTAATTATTCAGACCTTTCCTATTCAAAGCTTCTTCCCGTTGTAAAAACATTGGTTGTTGAAAACGGCATTACCTCAGTTGGCGACTGTGCCTTTATGTATGCATACAATCTTGAAAGCGTCTCTCTTCCCGACTCAATCAAAACAATAGGACAAAGTGCCTTTGAATACTGCATAAAGCTCAAGGAAATAAATTTTCCCTCAGGTGTTACCCAAATAGGAAATATGGCATTTTCCTCCTGTTCGGTACTTGAAAGCCTTGTGCTTCCTTCTTCTCTTTACGAAATAGGTGAATATGCCTTCAGCGACTGCCGCAGTCTAAAGGAAACAAACGTCCCCTCAGGTGTAACACAAATCAAAAACGGCACCTTCACGGGCTGCAGCGCACTTGAAACAGTCAGCGGACTTGAAAATGTTGAGTATATAGGCAACGGTGCTTTTTACAACTGTGCCTTGCTGAATCTTGATTCCTTTCCAAAAAACGTAACCGAGGTTTCACCCAGAGCCTTTTTCGGCTGCTCAACCTTTGATACTCTTGTTCCGTCTACGGTATTATCCCCCGACGGTGCATTTTACAGCTCCTCGGCACGCTTCAGTGTAAAATGGCTTATCGACGGCAGGGTTACACACACCGAGGTCGCCGTAAACGGTGTTCCCTCATATAACGGAACGCCAAAAAAGAACAGCGTGCTTGACGGCATTTACACCTTCGCCTCTTGGAACAAAGAGCTTACTCCTGCAGTAAATACACAAAACGAGTACAAAGCAGTTTTTGCATTGTCAAAGCCCATTGTCAGCGCCTCCTACACAGTAAGCGACGGTTATGTAAACGCTGCCTGCGTTCTTGACCTTGAAAAGGTTACGGCTGAAAGCGTATACATTCTTTTTGTCTGCTATGACGAAAGCGGAAACACAATCTGTTCAAAGCGAACTTCTCCAAAGCAGAGCGACACATCGGCATCGGCATCCATCTTTCTTAAAGGAAGAACCGTTTCATCTGTAAAGGCATATATTTACACCGATTCTTCTTATCTTACTCCCCTTGGTCAGCCTATCGCTGCAGTTGAACTTTAAATATGATATTTATGAGCTGTCCTTTGTGGCAGCTCTTTTTTTGTGTCAAAAATCAAAAGGTACTCATAAACTGTAATAAGCGTGAGAGGAGGAATTTATATGAAAAAGCTATGCTGCAGTATCGGTCTGTGTTTACTCTCGGCAGGTCTTGGCATTTTGCTTGCCATATTTCTTCCCGACGGTTTGCTGATATGTCTTGAAGCACTTCTTATTGTTATTGCGGGTGCTCTTATTCTGATGTCAAAATAATACATACACCACGGAGGTCACACTATGAAAATCGTTCTGTTCAATCCGCCGAAGTTTTTAAAAAATATGCTTTGCACTATTTTTAACGTAAAAAAGCAAAATAAGTAACCCACCGACGGCAGAATGCCGGATTAGTCTGTTGAAAAAGTATGTTTTATCTCACATTTCAGGAAAACCTCCGGTGAGAGTTTTCCTCTTTGCCGTCCTTTAAAGGACGGCAAATTCACCTTTCCTACGCTTTGTGAATCATAAGGCGTTTCGCCGTCTTCCGACGGCGAACAAAGACGCTGTCTTTGGAAACTGCAAGCCTTTAAAAAGGCCTGACCTAAACTTTTATAATGGTTTTGCGACAAGCTACGACGGCAGAATGCCGGCTTTTTTTATGTCCTTATCATAATCAGCAAGGCAGAAGCATATACTCAAACAAAAAAGCAGTTTGCAAAGGAGTATAGACTATGGAGCAAAACATCAAAACACAAAAGCTTATCTACGACGGAAAAAAAGAAGAAACTCTAACTAAGGAATATTCCCTACAGGAGTATCTGCCCGGTATTTCACGTATTATCAAAACAGCACTTCACGTCAAGGATTGCCGTTTTTTCACGGAAGGCTCTCAGGCTTTTGCAGAAACGGAGCTAAAGCTTGACATTATTTATCTTTCTGACTTCGGCGGAAAAATCAAATGTGCATGCTTTGACGAAACAGTAAAAATTCCCTTCAAGGACAGCTTTTCCCACGACGGAGAATACACCCCGCTTGCATCTGTATACGTTTCCTCCCTTTCGGCAACGCCCGTGTCCTCACGTAAGGTAAAGGTCAGAGCAGTTCTTCAGGCAAAGTGTAACGTTTTTGCATATGAGGATGTTTCTGTTTACTCTGCAAACGAAAAGGACGAAGAATTATGTGTTCTTGAAAAAAAGATGGTCTTTTGCGAAAGTTTTATGCCTGACAGCGGTATTATGAGCGTGCAGTCGGAGGTTGCCCTTGAAAGTACAAGTCCTCCTGCAGGCGAAATTGTTTATTCACGTGCTTCCGTTCACTCACCGAGAGTGGAAATAAAGGACGGTTTACTGAACGTTGACGCTTCCCTTTCAATGTATGCTCTTTACGAATGCGGTGAGTCTTCACAGACAGATGACCAGTCTTCCTCTTATGCCGCCATTTCCTCAGATGCGCCCATAACTGTACAGCTTACCGATTCAAGGCTCAAGGAGGGTCAGAAATGCTTATGCTGTGCCGATGTATATTCTGTTCTTTGCACAAGCAGCTTTGACTCCTTCGGTGAAAGCAGAATTATATCCTTTGACGTAAGATACATACTTCGCATTACAGTCTTTGAGGAAAAAGAGCTTGTCTGTGCCCTTGATGCATTCGGCACACGTTGCACCTGCTCATTGGAGCCTGTTCGGGTAACGTGCCGACGTACAACCGACGTTATCTGCTCAAAGCAGGCAGTAAAGGAAACCGTTCATACTGACCTTAACGGCTTAAGCGATGTTTCCGCCTGCTTTATAACCATTTGCTCTGTATCAAAGGAAATGACAGCCGACAGGCACTTTGCCGTTGCAAAATGCACCCTTGAGGTTATTGGAACAAATCCTTCGGGAGAGCTTGTATGCGTCGATGCACCCGTCACCTTCCACATTCCCGTATCCTCAGACTGTCCTGAAAACGCTGTCCCCGACTACATTATTTCCGTTTCGTCCTGCTCTTGCAACGTAAAGGACGGATACCTTGAAGCAGAAGCCGAGTTTGACATTTGCGGATTTTGCTATATTACAGAGCACCAAAACGTGCTTAAAAGCATCACTCCTGACGACAACGCAAAAATATGCAAAAACAAGGGCGAAATCACCGTCGTTTATCCTTCAGACGAGGACACGGTATGGTCTGTTTCAAAAAAATACAGCACATCTCCCGACGAAATAAGACGACTTAACGCCATTGCCGAGGACTGCGACAAACCGAATGGTATAATTATTATTTCGTAACAGCGCAATTTTGTATTAGCTTTAAAGTGAAAACTAATATCTTGAAGCATCGCCGTTTTCCCTTGCAGCAGCTGCCTTTACTTTGTTTTCAACTCTCTGTGCCGTCTCACATCATTGTGATTATTAAAGCCTCATAATACGTATATCCCGTTCTGTTTTCCACCTGCTTAAGCTCGCATACCCAGTACAGATATTTTATAAAAGAACCGTAGCGATATCTTGCATTATTTGCAAACCTTCAAGCATACTTAAACGGTGGAAAGGTTATTCCTTAATTACATCACAATCTCCGCGAAAACTAAACAGACCTTAAAAGACAAATTACAAATATTTTAGCCTTTTAAGGCTGTTGTGAATAACAGTATGCCATTTAGTCAAACATAATGACATTACGGAGAAAGAGGGATAGCTATGTGTACCGCAATATTTAAAAATTCTTTTCTTGCACGTACCGTTGACCGCATAGGCAGTATAGACGAGCATTTCATAATATCAAGAAACGGTTATATCGGAGGCATAATTCGCAACACTTACGGCGAAATATGGATTGACGGCATGAACAGTTATGGGCTTATGGCAGCTTTACTTAACTACAGGAAGGAACTGACAAACGAAAGCAGCTACAGTACAGACTCAATAAAGCTTCACCCTTCAAAGCTGGTTCCTTTTCTTCTGGAAAATTGCCACAATACAAAAGAAGTAAGCCGTGCCGTTTCATCATTGCAGCTTACCTATCAAGAGCCCGAAATGTATCCGCATTATATTATTGCCGACAAAAGCGGAGCTTGCTGTATCTATGAAAACGGCAAAGTGTTCGACAATCCTTTAGGTGTTCTTACCAACGCACCGTCATTTCCTGAACAGCTGTCGCTTTTAAAAGCTCAAGAAATATGCTCCGATGATTTTTATTCATCAAAGGCGCGCTTCAGACGTATAGCAATGCTGCAGGAACGGGTAAAAATCCAAAGTGTCAGCGACTGCTTTGACCTTTTGACAAGTGTTACGGTGCCGCAAGGTGCAGACAAGCGTCACAAATATCGAACGGTTTTGCGTTGTGTAATGTCACAAAGCACTATGACCTACAGCTACGCCGACGGATGCTCGGGCAATATAAAATCGGTATTGGCTGCTGGTGACTTTGAAATTCCTGCAGGCTCCGGTATAACATAACCGTTGCTGTACCGGCAATACTCCATTTATCCGCAAAGAGGCATAGCGAGTCTCAACGTAATATATCGAAAATCCTGCGGAGAAGTATATCAATGAAAAGACATTTTCCAGAGGTGTCGAACATTTTAGGTGACACTTAAAAACTCCAACATTAAAACAAATTTGAAAATATTGTTTTACACCTCGAAATATGGACAATTTTGCACTTTTACCGCCAAGTTATTACACGTGCCAAGCGCACAAAACAATGCCACCACTCAGTCAAAGCTGGGCGGTGGCAAATTGTTTGTTATTTAATTTCGGTAATAGATGTGTCATCGTAGTAATTCGAATGACGACAGATAATTTTAAGTATACACTCATTTGGCGTTGTATTTATCCAGACAACTCATTCATGCATAGAAAATAGAACGCGTCAAACAAATTTCTGACGCGATTTTGGCACCCCCGGCGAGAATCGAACTCACGACTAATCCTTAGGAGACCTATACCTATCCCCGCATAAGGGTTTGATATCTTTTTTAGTTTCAATTCCCGCGATAATTTTCATAAATTACGGGATATTTTTATTATAATTCATAATTTTTGCAAAAACAAGTAGCTTTTGTAAAGAAATCCACCAAACAGGGTGCCAAATCGGGTGCCAAACCGAAACCGTCCTCTTGTGGTCAAATTAGAGGGTTTGCTAAGAGCAGCAAAAAATATCATTAGCTTTCTCGTCACGCAAAGCATATTCTCGTCAAAAACACTGAATTTGACGAGAAAAACATTATGATGACGAGAAAAGACACATTGATGACATCCACGGAGCAAAAAATGCCGCGTGGATGTTTTTTATTACAAAAGTGTCCGCTCGAAAGATTATTTAGGTGCGGAATTGTAATAAATTAGGTATACAAAGTACACAAAAATTAACCGAACATATTGACTTTTTATCAAAAGTATGTTAGTATGTTTACATACATACTATTTGGAGGTGAAAACGGATGGCTACGGATAAAAAGGCGTTTGGCAATTTTCTTCGGGAAATGATCAGCCAAACGAAAATATCGCAGGCTGCTTTTTATGAAGCTGTTGGTATTACAAAGCCATATTTTTACGACATATTATCCGGCAAAGTCAATCCACCACCACCGGATATACAGTATAAAATGCTCGACAAATTAAAGGCTAATGAAAAACAGCGAAAGCAGTTTTTAAACTTAGCTGCGGAAGGGCGCCACGAAATACCGGCGGATATTGCGAAACTTATTACGGATAATCCCGAACAGCTTGAAAAGATACGAACAACACTTGCAGCCTTGATTGCAAATCAAAGATAGGAGGATAAATATGGCAGCTTTAAATGATCTTATTGCAAAAATCGAAAACCCTGAGCTTCGTGCACAGATACAAGAAGCAGCTGATAAAGCATTGAAGCATAAACAATTTGGTCTTGTATTCGAGGAACATCTGCCGGAATGTACTCCTCTTTACGATGTCCCCGTAAGAAAAGGAAAACTCGTTTCACTTAAAACCGGAAAGGTAAGTGAAACATATAAAGTGTTGGAAATTCAAGGAGACAAAGCAATTTGTTTACCAAAGGACAGCAACGAAGCAGTTGAGATACCGGTAGATAACCTAGTAGTAACGGCAGAATTTGGTGAACCAATATATCCATGCTTAAAGCCTCTTGGTGAGGTATGCAACGCACCGAATAGCAAACTTTGGCATACTCTTATTGAGGCAGATAATTACCACGCACTTCAGCTTCTTGAATATCTTTATGGTGGCAAGGTGGACTGTATTTACATAGACCCGCCATACAATACAGGAGCAAGAGACTGGAAGTATAACAATGATTATGTGGACGGAAATGACGAATACAGACACAGCAAGTGGTTATCATTTATTAAAAAGCGTCTTGAGATCGCAAAAAGACTTCTTAACCCAAAAGATTCTGTACTCATTGTTACTATTGATGAAAAAGAGTATTTGCATCTTGGTTGCTTGTTGGAAGAAATGTTTCCCGAAGCGAAAATTCAAATGGTAAGCACAATGATTAATCCCGCTATTGTTGCGCGTGTAGGAGAATTTGGACGATGTGGAGAATATGTTTTTTTTGTTCTTTTGGGAGATGCATCACCGTGTCGTGTAAAATTGAATAGAGAGTGGGTCTCAAGTAAAGGACGAACTCACACAGGAAACATTAGATGGGATTTGTTAAAAAGATCTGGTACAGGAGCAACACGTAAGGACTCACCTGGCGGATTTTACCCAATATACATAAATCAGGAATCAGGTAAAATTGAAAAAATTGGAAAACCCTTACCACAGGGGATTTCTGAAGCCCCGCAAGTTGACGATCTTTATTGCCTTTTACCTATCAGAAACGACGGAAGTGAAGGCCGTTGGCAATGGTCTACTGCAACTTTGAAGGAGGGATTATCCGAAGGTCGTGTAAAAGTTGGTGGGGATAAAAAACGTGGATTTACCGTATATAGATTAGCGAGAGCGGAATACGAAAAAGTTCAGAAAGGGGAATTTGAGGTTATTGGGCGAGGTGTTAACAACGAGATAATTGTTGACGATATTGATACCGAACATGTAATGGCCATCCCCGGAGATATTTGGAAAATAGCATCTCACGATGCAACACAATACGGGTCTCGATTATTAGGAAATATTTTCGGAAGCAAACGTTTTACATTTCCAAAATCACTGTATGCGGTCAAAGATTGTCTATACTTTTTTATCGCATATAAACCCAACGCCATTATTGTTGACTTCTTCGCAGGCAGTGGCACAACACTTCATGCGGTAAACCTCCTTAACGCGGAGGATGGAGGCAATCGCCGCTGCATAATGGTAACAAACAATGAGGTTTCCGGAGATGGAGCAAAAGCATTATCCGAAAAAGGATTCAAGCCCGGCGATGAAGAATGGAATAACCTCGGCATAGCACGTTATGTTACATGGCCGCGCACAGTATGTTCCATAGAAGGACACGATGTCAACGGCAATCTATTGAAGGGTAATTATATAGGAACTGATATCCCTATGGCAGATGGGTTTAAATCAAATGCCGCTTTCTTCAAGTTGGGATTTCTTGACAAGACAAAAGTATCGCTTGGTATGCAGTTCAAAGAACTTCTGTCAACCTTATGGATGAAGGCAGGAGCAATCGGCAGATGTCCTATTGTTGATGCATCCGTCCCAGATATGCTGATACTTCCGGAAAATAAGATGGCAATTCTTAATGACGAAAATCAATTTGGAATATTTGCAGAAAGACTTGCAGAACACCCAGAAATTGATGTCGTATATCTTGTTACGGATTACGAAGGAAGCTTTGTAGCAATGACTCGTGAGATCCCCGGAAAAACTACATACCAGCTTTACAGAGATTATCTTGATAACTTTAGAATTAATGCAGGGAGGAACAGCAGATGAAAATTAATTTAATATCATTTCAGGACAAGGCTGTTAAAGACCTGCGCAAAAAAATGGCAGTCGCTCAAAGCAGCTACAAAATAGAAAAAAGCACACAGGTTGTTTCTCTTCAAGCGCCAACAGGTGCAGGCAAAACAATTATCGCAGCAGCACTTATCGAGGATATTTATTTCGGATCAACACTTGCAGATGGAACCACCTTCGATGAACAGCCGGAAGCAATCTTTGTATGGCTTTCCGATTCGCCGGAACTCAATGCACAGTCACGTCAAAAAATTGAGCTTAAAACTAGCAAACTAAAATATGGTCAATGTGTGACAATCGAAGATGATTCCTTTGATATGGAAATGCTTGAGGATGGACATGTTTATTTTTTGAATACCCAAAAAATCAGCAAAAGTGGAAAGCTCACTCAGCATTCGGATAACAGACAGTATACAATATGGGAAACTCTTGATAACACCATACAGAATAAATCCGACAGACTGTATTTTATTATTGACGAAGCGCACCGTGGTGCAAAAAGCAAACGCGAAGCAGGCACCGACACAACAATAATGCAGCGCTTTATCAAAGGGTATGAATATATCGAAAATGATACCAAAAGAAAAATGCATCCCATGCCTGTTGTTCTTGGCATCAGCGCAACAGCAGAACGTTTCAATACTTTGATAAAAAACACAGGTGATGTAGTATTAAGACAATATGTTGTCACAGCCGACGAGGTTAGAAGTTCCGGCCTTTTGAAAGATAGAATTGTTATCACCTATCCGGACGATCCGACAAAAAACAACGATATGGTGCTTTTGGAAGCAGCCGTAGAAGAATGGCTGAAAAAGTGTAAACGTTGGTATCAGTACACATACGAGCAGCATTATGCAAATATTGACCCGGTGCTTGTGGTACAGGTGTGTAAAGGAAGCGGCGGCGCTGTTTCCGATACCAATCTTGAAGATGTGCTTGCAAAGATTGAAGAAAAAGCCGGTGTTCATTTCAAAGCAGGGGAAGTTGTTCATTGTTTTGGCGAAGGAACAACCCTTGAATTATGTGGACTGAATATTCCTCATGTAAATGCATCAGAAATCGTTGATGATCATAAAATCAAGGTGGTTTTATTTAAGGAAGCATTGTCTACAGGCTGGGACTGCCCAAGAGCAGAAACGATGATGTCCTTTGCGGTAAGAAATGATCCTACATACATTGCACAGTTGCTCGGTAGAATGGTACGAACACCACTTCAAATGCGTGTGCAGCGTGATGAATTCTTAAACGACGTAAAGCTTTATCTTCCCCACTTTGATAAGGATAACGTTAAAAAAGTTGTAGAGGAACTACAGAGTAATGAGGGAGGCGATATTCCTACAGAGATTAACGGTGAATCTTTGGAGGAACCGACATACACTACATGGACTGTTCATACCCCGCGCAGAAATCGTCAAAATGAGCAAAATCCGAATCAAATATCATTATTTAATGATCAGCCGGCAGAGCAGAATGATAACAGTGTTCAATATAATCCTCCGACCGCTACTAACAATACTACAGGAGTATTAAACCCAGGGAATAACGCACCCGAATATATTCCGCCGCAGACGGTCACCGTTCCGGTATCGCCCGGAGTGCAACAGTCAACTCCGTTCGAACCTACGCCTGTAGGTAAACAGCTTGAATTCACTGTAGACATTGACAGGGTTGAAATTATAAATTTCATAAACTCAAAAGGATATCTGACATATCTTGTAAGGCAAGACCGCATAAACGATTATTTGAAATCATTACTTGACCTTGCAACACTACTGACACACAATGTCATTTACTTGGGAGCGCGTGATGAAGTCGTTGACGATATAATTGCTCTCATTCGTGAATATATTGAGGAACTGCATCGCACAGGCAAATATCAAAAGCTAGCAGAACACATATTGCAGCACAAGTTGGCAGTGCAAATATTTGACCCGTTTGGAAAAGATGTTACAGCGAACTATACAAATGACTTCACATTGATGTCAGAAACAGACCTTGATAGGCAGGTTAGAAACGCTGACGCTAAAATGGGTAGATATGGCTTCCCCAACATTTACGGCGGCAGATATTACGATGATGACAATCCCAATGCTCACAAAATTGATTGTGTTCTTTTTGCTGAAGATGAAGCTTGCCGAACAAAACTTGGCGAGTACGCAAAAGAAAAATTATACGAATTTGTTGCCAAGTATAGACTTGCAATCGTTAATAAGTCCGATGCGTGCAAAAAGAAATATCACGACATACTTGCAGACAGTGATATTGTCAGTGAACAGATTTTTGCTATTCCTGAAAACATCAGTGTAAGAGAAGACCTGGAAGGCAAAGAATATGAAAACCATTTGCTTGCGTCAGAAACAACAGGTCTTGCAAAAATCAAGTTAAACGGCTGGGAAGCAGACCTAATCGAAGAAGAATCCCGCAGAAGCGATTTTGTTTGTTGGCTCCGAAATCCCGCACGTGCTTCATGGGCACTTTGTTTGCCTTATGAAATTGGAGGAGAAAAGAAATCCTTCTATCCAGATTTTCTGATTGTGCGTAGTGACAATGCCCTTGATTATGTTGTTGACATTCTTGAACCGCATGGAAATCAGTATAGCGACAATCTTCCAAAAGCAAAAGCACTTGCGGAATATGCGAAAAAGGAAGATCGTATTGGAAGAATACAGCTTATCCATAAGAGCAGCGATGCTGGCGGAGTCAGTCATTTCAGACGTTTGGATTTGACAAATCTTACAGTCCGCGAAAAAGTTCTTCATGCGATGAACAATGATGAACTTGATCATATTTTTGATACAGACGGAATATAAAGCAAAATGCCGGCAGGTGATTTTTCACCATGCCGGTTTTGCTACTTAAATGCTAACAAACCATTTTTCTCTGGACTTTGCCGGAATTCTCTGGTACTATATCCCCCACCGAAGGAGGTGGGAAAATGCAAAGTATCATAGAGGAACTATATTACGGAAACGTGTTGCCGTTTGAAAGACGTGCCCCGAGAGGCGGAGAATACGCGCGCATCATAAAATATTTATCGCATAACGAAGAAGGGTTGCTCGAAACGCTGACAGAGGCGCAGAAAGAAATCTTCGAAAAGTTCAAGGCCAATCAGGCAGAGCTCAGTGGCATAGATGAAGTAACCAGCTTTGCGATAGGTTTCAAGCTCGGGTTAAGACTTGCGGCAGAATCGTTCATTGCAGCAAGGCCGGAGCAGGAACCGGTAAACAATTAAACACAGCGTCATCGCATCAAAAGAACTGATGTGGTGGCGCTGTAGGTTTGTTAACTGCATTAAAGTCAAAGGCGATAGCAAAGAATGAAATCTGTCACAGAAGGATTTTAGTATGCTATATAGAAAAATGAAATAATAAGTCGGATCGTAGCC
>JAZRKT010000064.1:0-6253 GCA_045646465.1 Eubacteriales bacterium
GCATCAACCATCTGGTCTATAAGTTCTTTTTCGTCCTGCTTGAAAAAACCGTTGATATTCTGTATAATACCGATTTTATTTGTGTATGCCATTTTTTAAGCCTTCCTTTCGATAGCTTTACGTTTACCACAACCATTTTTCTTAATTCTATCACACGACCTTCAATAAATCAACTGTTTTTTCTTTTTTGAAAAAATTTAAAGCCGGAGCTTCAAAGCTCCGGCTTTCTTAGCATATTATTTAATTATGCACGAAGATTCTTTTCGAGAGTTTCAAGCTCTGCGAGAAGTTCCTTAGGCATTGTGTCGCCAATCTTAGCATAGAATGCCTTGATGGAATCGAGGTCTTCAATCCAGCTTGCCTTGTCAACAGACAGAAGTTCCTTCATTACTTCGGGAGCAATGTCAAGACCTTCAACATCAATGTCTTCGGGCTTGGGAAGGTAACCGATTTCGCATTCAACAGCGTCAACCTTGCCTTCGCATCTTGCGAGGATCCAGAGAAGAACTCTTAAGTTGTCACCGAAGCCGGGCCAGATGAATTCGCCTTCAGCGTTTGTTCTGAACCAGTTAACGTGGAAAATCTTGGGAGCGTTTTCAGCCTTGAGACCCATAGAGAGCCAGTGAGCGAAGTATTCACCCATATTGTAGCCGCAGAAGGGAAGCATAGCCATAGGATCGCGGCGAACTACGCCGAGAGCACCTGCAGCAGCAGCTGTTGTTTCTGAAGCCATAATGGAGCCGACGAAGGTGCCGTGCTGCCAGTTTCTTGACTGATATACCAGGGGAGCAGTCTTAGCACGTCTGCCGCCGAAGATGATAGCGGAAAGAGGCACACCTGTTGTGGAGTTGAATTCGCTTGAGATGCAAGGACAGTTCTGAGCAAGGGCAGTAAATCTTGAGTTGGGGTGAGCACCGCTTGTTTCAAGCTTTCTTGTCTTGTCATAAGTCTTGTAATCCCACTTGTTGCCTCTCCAGTCAATAGCATTAACAGGAGGATTGTTGTCAAGACCTTCCCACCAAACTGTGTTGTCGTCAAGGTTGTGAACAACATTTGTGAAGATTGTATCTCTCATTGTTGTAGCAAGAGCATTGGGGTTAGACTTTTCGTTGGTACCGGGAGCAACACCGAAGAAACCGTTTTCAGGGTTAACAGCATAGAGTCTGCCGTCCTTGCCTACACGGATCCAAGCAATATCGTCACCTACGCACCATACCTTGTAGCCCTTCTTCTTGAGGAATTCCGGAGGAATAAGCATTGCAAGGTTTGTCTTACCGCAAGCAGAGGGAAATGCAGCTGCAACATACTTTGTTTCGCCGTCGGGATATTCAACGCCGAGGATAAGCATATGCTCAGCCATCCAGCCTTCCTTACGTCCGAGGTAGGAAGCGATTCTGAGAGCGAAGCACTTCTTACCGAGAAGAACATTTCCGCCGTAACCGCTGTTTACGGAAGCAATGTAGTTGTATTCAGGGAAGTGGCAGATGTATCTGTTTTCTTCGTCGATGTCAGCCTTTGCGTGTAAACCTCTGATAAAGTCAGGGCTGTCACCAAGAGCATCAAGAACGTGCTGTCCTGCTCTTGTCATGATAAGCATATTGAGTACAACGTAGATAGAGTCAGTAACTTCAATACCTATCTTAGAAAAGTCAGAGCCAACAACACCCATAGAGTAGGGGATAACGTACATTGTTCTGCCACGCATTGCACCCTTGTAGAGTGGTGTGAGCTTTTCCTTAGCTTCTTCAAGACCCATCCAGTTGTTTGTGGGACCTGCATCGTGCTTTTCCTTTGTGCAGATGAAGGTTCTGCCTTCAACACGGGCAACGTCGTTTACTGCTGTTCTGTGGAGATAGCAGTTGGGGAGCTTTTCTTCGTTGAGCTTTTCAATTTCGCCTGTTGCACAAGCTTCTGCTCTGAGAGCGTCAGTCTGTTCGTCAGAACCTGTAATCCAGACAATTTTGTCGGGAGTTGTGAGTTCAGCCATTTCGGCAACCCACTGGTTGACATATTTGTTGTTTGTCATAGTGTAAACCTCCTAAAGTTTAGCATATATTTTTTTATTTTTACTGAATTGAGTGTACAAAAGGAAAATTTTTCCTCCCATACCATATTAGATTATAACAGATATTTTGTCAATTGCAACACCTTTGGTAAATATTTATCAAAATGTTCAACCTTTGTTTTAATACGGTGTTGTCCGATACGCCGTAAAGAGGTTGATGCAATAAGTATTGTTGGCAAAACAGCGCAAAATATTCCATTATCAAAGCATACAACAGAGCCGTTAAGCATAATTATGTAACAAAAGGCGAAAGGAGAAGGTTTTCTTGAAGGAATACATAGAGGAACGTGCCGAAATTCTTGCACGGTACATAATAGAAAACTGTGCAACGGTAAGGCAGACTGCAAAGCATTTCAATGTCAGTAAAAGCACGGTGCATAAGGATGTAAAGACAAGACTTCCCGATATAAATAAGCGGTTGTATAAAATGGTAAAGGGTGTGCTTGAAAAAAATAAGTCAGAGCGCCATTTAAGGGGAGGACAGGCGACAAAGGAAAAGTACTCGGAAATGAAAAGAAAATATAAAAGCGCATAAAATAAGGACGGCTCACTTATAAGAGTCGTCCTTTTATAATTGGATTCTTATTAAAGAAATCGTCCAACACGTTTGTTGTAAAACCTTTTCAACAACGCCGTCAGGCAAAATAAAGTTCTTGCGGAGCTTCTTTCAAGAAGCGACCGTAACCTTGACACATAAACTAACTTCATTCATCCCTGAACTGCTGACTGTATAACGTAGCATAGGTTTTGCCGTTAGCCATAAGAGTATCGTGAGTGCCTTTTTCAGTGATAATGCCGTCTTCAATAACTGCAATTTCATCGGCATTTTTGATTGTGGATAGCCTGTGAGCGACAACGATAGTTGTACGTCCTTTGCATAATTCATCAAGTGCCTTTTGAATGAGGATTTCTGTGGTGTTGTCAAGAGCACTTGTTGCCTCATCAAGAATGAGAATTGCAGGATTTTTGAGAAAAACTCTTGCAATGGAAAGCCTCTGCTTCTGACCGCCCGAGAGCTTAACTCCTCTCTCTCCGATTTGTGTTTCGTAGCCGTCGGGAAGCGTCATTATGTAGTCGTGGATGTTGGCTCGCTTTGCCGCCCGGATAACCTCGTCATCGGTGGCATCAAGCCTGCCGTAAAGAATGTTTTCCTTTATGCTTGAGTTAAACAGGTATATGTCCTGCTGAACAATACCGATATTTTTGCGAAGTGATTTTGCCGTGACTTTTGAAATATCCTTGCCGTCAATAAGAATGCTTCCGCTTTCCACGGGATAGAAGCGGGGAATAAGGTGGCATATGGTCGTCTTTCCGCCGCCCGAAGGACCTACAAGCGCAAAGGTTTTTCCCTTTTCAATGTCAATTGAAACGTTTTTAAGAACCTCCTTGCTATCGTGGTAGCCGTAGGTGACGTTTTTGAACTCTATGTGACCGTCAACGTCAGATAATGTTTCTGCATCGGGTGCATCTGCTTCAGGCTCCTGATCGATAATTTCAAGAAATCTCCTAAAGCCAGTAAAGCCGTCCTGAAACTGCTCTGTGAAGGTTATAAGGGTCATAACTGGAGAGGTAAACAGCGTAACCGACACCACAAATGCCGAGTAATCGCCGAAATCAATGCTTCCGTTAAAGAGGAAAAAACCGCCTGCCACAAGAACAATTACGTTGAAAATATCGTTGATAAATGCCGTAGCCGAGTGAAAGCGTCCCATTGCATCATACGCTTCGCTTCGTGCTGAAACAAACATTTCATTGCCTGCTTCAAACTTTTTCTGTTCCTCATCAGCATTTGTAAATGCTTTTGTAACACGTATACCCGAAATACTGCTTTCAAGAGAAGCATTTATTTCCGCCACAGCCTTTCTGCTTGCAAGAAATGCGGATGTCATCTTTTTTCTCAGCACCGCCGCCGTGATAACAAGAAAGGGAACACAGGCAAAGATGATAAGAGTAAGATAGATGTTGATGGTTGAAAGATAAATAAAAGAAACAATAATGGTTATGGACGAAATTATTAGATTTTCGGGCCCGTGGTGGGCAAGCTCTGTCACGTTCATAAGGTCGTTTGTCATACGTGACATAATTTTGCCCGTTTCCTCGCTGTCATAAAAGCTGAAGGGAAGCTTTTCAAGGTGAGCGAACATATCGCTTCTCATCTGTGCCTGCATCTTTACACCCATTACGTGCCCCTTGTACTGGATAAAGTAATTGAGCAGCATTTTTACAATGTAAAGAAGCAAAAGCAAGCTTCCGAAAACGGCAATCATACGGTAGTTTTTATTGGGGAACAAATCGTTGAGCAACGTTCTTGTGATAATGGGGTAAACAATTCCCACAAGAGACACAAGAAGGGATGCCGCCATATCAAGGATAAAAAGCTTTTTGTGAAAGGTGTAATATTTTAAGAAACGTTTAATCATTGTTATTTTTCGTAGTCCTCAGCCTTAAGTGTTGCCGCCATAATGGGGTAGAAGAAGCTTTTGTATTGCTCAACGTCCGTAAATTTGTAGCCGTTTTTGTCAAGATAGCTGTCAATGGCAGCCTTGTCGGGCGTAATGCCGAGACATTTGTTGAGCATAAGTACAGCATCCTTGCGTGTAAGCTTTTCGGAAGGCCTGAAATTGCCGCCGTTGTCGGGAGTGACAATCCCTGCACCGAAAAGACGTGAGGTATAGGGACAAGCCCAGGATCCGTTCATATCGGAAAATACGTTTACACAGTTTTCTCCGTCAAATGAAAATACTCTTACGAGAATTGTTGCAAATTCTGCTCTTGTAATGTTTCCACCGGGATTGAAGGTGCCGTCAAGATATCCTGTGATGTATCCCTTTGAACTGCAGAAGGCAACTGCGTTTTCGTACCACGCACCGCTTTCGCAGTCAGAAAAGCTGTGGCTGAAGCTTGAAGCAGAAGCAAATTCATCCGAGAGTCTTGCGATAAGTGAAGCCGCTTCCGCACGTGTTATAAATCCTTCGGGTTTGAAGGTGCCGTCGGTATAGCCTGTTATGTAGGAGGAAGCTTTTACGGGAGCCTTATCGGTGTACAGCGCTTTAAGCTTTGCTGATCCATACACAGGCAGAGACACATCGTATAAGTTTTCTCCGTCCTTTGTCCAGCCTGCAAAGTATTTGCCTTCGGGAGCTTTAACTGAAGGCACCTTTGTAAGAACATCGCCGAAAAGCACGTCTTCCGTTTTCAGACCATAAAGAGCGCCATTGCCTGCGTCATATGTGACATTGAATACTATGGGAGAGGATTCACGGGAAGCCTCGGTTTTTACGGGATGTGCATTCGAGCAATAGGTGTTTTCGCCGTCTTCAGCATAAAAGTAGACTATGTAATTAAAGTTGTCTTTAAGATTTTTGAAGGTGTAGGAGATGCCTGCGTTGAAAATGACAACCTCTTTTATAACGTTGTAGCTGCTGTCGCACAGTACGGCAACATAGTTGTCTATTTCAGCTGGCTCGGAGGGCTTTTCCCAGCCAATATGTATAGTGGAATCAGTCTTTGTTATTTTAAGCTTGAAATCAGCCTTGTAGGTTGTGTTTTTTGCAAGCACCGATGTGCCTTCGCTTTTGTTACTTTCCTGAGAAGGCTCATCTTCGGGTTCAACTACAGGCTCATCTTCGGGTTCAACTACAGGCTCATCTTCGGGTTCAACCACAGGCTCATCTTCGGGTTCAACCACAGGCTCATCTTCGGGTTCAACTACAGGCTCATCTTCGGGTTCAACTATAGGCTCATCTTCGGGTTCAACCACAGGCTCATCTTCGGGTTTAACCTCGGGCTTTTCTTCAGGCTCCGACGGCTTTACGTATCCGTCAAGACCTTCAAGCTCGTATTCAAGCACAAACAGGTCGCCGTCCTCGACTGTACCGTCAAAGTTGAACTGTTGCTGTTTGTCATTCATAACCACAATGCCGGGATACCAGCCCTTTACCTTGTCTGTAACCTTGCTGCCGGCAACCCAGAAGGTATCCTTGTTAAATTCCTCGTATGTAATATCGCCGATAACCTTGAATCTTACATTTGCAATAAGCGCCTCGTCACCGTCGTCGGCATTTATGTTGGGTATACTTCCGGGAAGAAACCAGGCAAACATAAAATAGCCGTCCTCAGGATTGATAAGTGTAGGTGTGCCCTTGCCGATGTCAGTTATAACAACACCGTTGTGGGCTGTTATAACGT
>JAZRKT010000065.1:0-9218 GCA_045646465.1 Eubacteriales bacterium
TAAACAGCAATAATAATAATGCCGATTACAACGAAAATGCCAAGCATACCTTTTCCCATATACTGAAGATTGTTAACAAAATCCATGGGATTGAACTGTATATTTTCAAACATTGTTATTGCTCCTTTCCACTACTTCATAAAGAAGTTAAGGATAAGACCGCCTGCGATAACCGAAGCAATCTGACCCGATACGTTTACGCCGATTGAGTGCATAAGAAGGAAGTTCTGCTTATCCTCAGCAAGACCGAGCTTGTGAACAACTCTTCCTGACATAGGGAATGCTGAAATACCTGCAGCACCTATCATAGGATTGAGCTTTTTGCCTTTTGGTAAAAAGATGTTGAGAAGCTTTGCGAAAAGCACACCGCCTGCCGTGTCGAAGATAAATGCGAAAAGACCAAGTCCGAGAATAAGAAGTGTGGAGGGCTGAAGGAACTTTTCATACTGCATCTGACAGGCAATTGTGATGCCTAAGAAGATGGTGATAAGGTTTGCAAGCACCTTCTGTGCTGTTTCGGAAAGAGAATCAAGAACTCCGCACTCGCGTATAAGGTTACCAAACATAAGGAAGCCTACAAGTGATACGGATGAGGGAGCAACAATACCTGCTACAATTGTTACAACTATGGGGAAGAGAATCTTTGTAAGCTTGGAAACGGTAACATTTGAGTTGTCCATTCTTATAAGACGTTCTTTTCTTGTTGTGAGAAGCTTGATAACGGGAGGCTGAATAATGGGCACAAGTGCCATATATGAGTACGCCGCAACCATAATAGCACCTGTAATATCGCTGTCAGCACCGATAAGCTTGTTTGCAACAACGATAGCCGTAGGGCCGTCTGCCGCACCGATGATACCGATGGAAGCAGCCTCGGGTGTTGTAAAGAACATTGAAGCAAGACAGAAGGTAAAGAAGATACCGAACTGTGCCGCCGCACCGAAAATCATAAGCTTGGGGTTGGAAAGAACGGGGGTAAAGTCAATCATCGCACCTATACCGATAAAGAGTATAAGTGGAAACAGCTCGTTGGCAATACCTGCGTTGAAGAGAGTTGTAAGTGCGCCTTCTTCAGCTACACCGTCAACTATCTGAGTGATTGCGCCCGAAAGGGGAATGTTGACAAGGATCGTACCGAAGCCCATAGGAAGAAGAAGAGTAGGCTCCATATCTTTTTTGATTGCAAGGTAGATAAGTATTGCGCCGATAATCCACATTACAACCATCTGCCAGTTGAGGTTCAGCACGTTGCCGAACAGGTCTGCAAAAATGTTCATTGTTTGGCTCCTTTGCATAATTTTTTGTTGAAACAGACATAAAAAAGACCTGTACAAAAAGCTCCTGCCTTAAGTACAAGTCTTGCTGTTTAAAGATTGTGCGGTCTGCAATTTGCGGACGTTCTGACGCACTCACTCCGAAATAATCGGTAGCTACTCCCTTGAAACCTTATGTTTGTTTCATATTAACGTACATATTATAATTTATTATATGCCAATTGTCAAGTATTTATGGAAAATTTTAAAATTTGACTACATTTTCTAAAAGCTTTATTGACACATCACGTCTCAACTGATATAATTAGACAGAAGATTATTTGCGAGGTAAATGCAGGTGAATGTTTACGATTTTGACGGAACAATATATGACGGTGAAAGCACATTTGACTTTTACCTTTACTGCGTGAAGCATCATCCGGTATGCATAAAATTTGCATTTATCGTTGTAAAAAGTCTTATAAAATACAAAATGTGCCTTATTGACGAGGATGAGCTTATGAGACTTGCAAAAAGGTATATATGCGATTTTCTCAAATGCTGCGGTGATGCCGAGGAGCTTGCAAAAAAATTCTGGCATGGTCGTATGAAGAAGATACAGCGTTTTTATCTTGAAAATAAAAGGGAGGATGATATTATTGTATCCGCTTCCTTCGGCTTTCTCTTAAGACCGCTGTTTGAAAGGCTTGGCATAAAGAACTACATTGTTTCGGAAATTGATTTTGAAACGGCAAGCGTTGTGAGGCTGTGCTACAGGAAAAACAAGGTTGCTCTTTTTAATGAGGGCTTTCCAAACGTGAGGCCTTTGGATGTTTATACCGATTCGCTTAATGATAAACCCTTAATGAGCATTGCAAGCCGTGACGTATATCTTGTAAAACACGGCAGGGTTAAAAAATATGTACAGGAGTGACAAAATGAACAGTAAAACTATGTTTGTCTCGGTTTGCACCGGGATGATTGCTTTGACACTGGTGATTGCTTTTGCTTTCTTATCTTCGTGGAATGAACCACAAAAGAAAACCGAAAGCAAGAATTTTAATGCCATTGATATTGTGCCCGTAACTGTTCTCGGTGAAGCAAAAGAGTCGGATAAGCCTCCCTTTAATAAAATTTCCTTTATAGCTGTGGGTGACAACATTGTCCACTCGACGGTGCTTGCAGATGCTGTGGACAATGCCAAGGGGACGGACGAGGAATATGACTTCAAGCCTTCCTTTGACAATGTCAAGGATATTATTGCTTGTGCCGACCTTGCGTACATCAATCAGGAGTCACCCTTTGCAGGTAAGGAAAGAACGTATACTGGATATCCTATGTTCAATTCTCCCGATAAGGTGGGTGTTGACCTTATGGACCTTGGCTTTGATATTGTAAATCTTGCCAATAACCATATGCTTGACCGCTATGCTGCAGGCTACCAGAGAACCATTGATTTCTGGAAAGAGCAGGAGAACGTAACCTATATAGGCGGTTATGAAAACGAAGAAGATTACAATAACATAAGAGTGATAGAGAAGAATGGCATTTCCATAGCTCTTCTGTCTTACACCTATGGTACCAACGGTGTAAACCTTGACAAGGGAAGCGAAATGATAATTCCTCTTTGTGACGAAAACGGAACAAGCGAAATTGACAGACAGACAAAGAAAGCGAGAGACCTTGCAGACATAGTTATGGTTTCAATTCATTGGGGATATGAGGACTGGTTCCAGCCCTCCGATTTGCAGAAAAAGCAGATGCAGGTTATGGTAAACAACGGTGTTGATGTAATTATCGGCACTCATCCCCATGTGCTTCAGCCTATGGAGTGGAAGGAAAGACCCGATGGCGGTAAAACTCTTGTAATGTACAGCCTGGGTAATTTTCTATCGGGTATGCTGTATGTACGCAATATGGTTGGTGGAATTGCAGGCTTTGACATTGTAAAGGCAGGGGATGACGCCTTTATTACACAGCCTTACTTTATTCCCACGGTCTGTCATTATAATACTTCCTGGAGAAAATTCAAAATATATAAGTTCTCTGAATACACTGAGGAGCTTTTCAATCAGCACAGAACTGTTCGCATAAGCGATCAGGGCAGAAGCCTTGACTATATGCGAAATATAATTGACGGTGCAATACCGGATGAGTTTTTAATTGAAGACTTTTACAGAGAGGCTAAAGAACAGTAAATGCTTGACAATCTTATATTTTCCGTAAATGCGGTGCTTCCCATTTTTGTGGTGGCACTGACAGGCTATATTTTAAAAAACATAGGCTTTCTTACAGATGGGTTTATTTCCGTTGCGGATAAGCTTGTTTTCAAGGTACTGCTTCCGTGCCTCTTGTTTACTAAGGTTGCATACATCCATTCGGGGACGGTTGGACAAAACGAGCTGACGCTTCTTGCGTTCTGTCTTGCGGGAGCACTTTTGCTGTGCTTTGTGCTGTGTGTTACGGTTCCGATTTTTGTTAAAGACAATGGCAAGGTCGGCTCATTTGTGCAGGGCGTTTTCCGTTCTAACGTGGCGTTTCTCGGAATACCTTTTGCTATAAGCCTGTTTGGTGACGAGGGTGGTGCACTTACTGCCGTTGTTCTTGCGGCAATTGTTCCGCTGTTCAATGTGCTTGCCGTGACGGTGCTTTGCATTTTCAACCCTAAAAAAGAAGGAGTAGTGTCACCGGGCAAAAGAATTGTTTCAATAATCAAAGGCATTGTTACAAATCCTCTTATTGATGCTATTATAATAGCCCTTCCGTTTGGTATTTTCGGACTTGGCGGAACTTTGCCCTCGGCAGTAACAAAGACAGTCACATATTTTGCCGATGCGTCAACACCTCTTGCAATTTTACTTGTTGGTGCATCGTTTACTTTTGAAGCTTTTAAGGGCAGGGCAGGACTTGCAATTTGTGCATCGGTTATGAAAACTGCACTTTCGCCTGCACTTTTTATGACAATAGGTTATCTTGTGTTTGGATTTACGGGCGTTCATCTTGGCATTGTTATGATTGTTTTCGGAACGCCTACGGCAATAAGCAGTTATATTATGGCTAAGAATATGAATGCAGATGCCCACCTTGCAAATCAGATAGTCCTTCTTACAACTCTCATGAGTATGTTTACGATTTTTGCTTTTACCGTGATTATGAAATCTTTTGGACTGTTTTGACAAACACTTCACAAAAAATTTATAAATATTGACAATTAAAAAGTAAAAAACTCTTGACAAACCTACAATATTTAGTGTATAATATGTGTAATTTGTAAAGGTATGCTTTGAAAATATATTGTTATGTATCGAAGCGTTGAAAGTGAGGTGCAAGTATAAATGGTAAGAACATATCAGCCTAAGAAACGCCAGAGAAAAGTTGAGCACGGCTTCAGAAAGCGTATGAAAACTGCTAACGGCAGAAAGGTATTAAAGAGAAGACGCGCTAAGGGCAGAGCAAGACTCACATACTAATCGTAAGTCAAAAACTATAAAGGGTGAGGTCCATTTATGTGTGCGTTATTTGCGTCACGATGGCTTCACCTTTTTTACGTTTGACTTTTAAGAGGAATATGAACAGAAAATTGTATCCGCTTTGCGAAAACCATATGTTTGTAAAGGCATACAGGAAGGGCAAAAGCGGCGTTAATAAATACACGGCGGTATATGTATTAAAAAACTACCGCACAAATAAAGACGGCACAAAGATGCACACAAAGCTTGGCATTGCAATAAATGCAAAGCTTGGCAAGGCATGCAAAAGAAGCAGAGTCAAAAGAATTATCCGTGAAGGCTACAGGGCGTGTCTGCCTTCGTTGCAGGATGGATACATTATTGTTATTGCGGCTCGCGGTGCAGCCTTTAATAAAAATGTCAAAAGCTGTGACATTGAAAGGCAGCTTTATGATACTCTTAAGAAGCTTGAGGTTGTGAAGCAATGAAGTATATTTCTATATTTTTTATAAAGCTTTACAGGCTTGTTGTGTCACCGTTGAAAAGAACACCCTGCTGCAGGTTTTATCCTACCTGCTCACAGTATGCACTTGATGCTTACAGTATGCATGGCTTTTTTGCAGGCACTTATTTATCTGTAAGACGCATTTTAAGGTGCAATCCTTTTTGCAAGGGCGGAATTGACAAGGTGCCAAAGAAAATCACATTTGGAAAGAATAAGAATGGAGAATTATGATGGATATTGATATTCCGATTATATCACCCCTTTTCGGTATTATTATTAAGTTTTTACACTCCTTTGGAGGAAATTATCTTCTTACGCTGTTTCTCTTTGCGGTAATCGTAAAGATTCTTCTTTTGCCTCTTGGTATCAAACAGCAGAAGAACACCGTAAAGCAGGCTAAAATGCGTCCCAAGGAAATGGCTATACGCCGCAAATATGCAGGACGTGACGACCAAAAGACAAAGCAGAAGATGAGCGAAGAAATTATGCAGTTGTATCAGGAAGAAAATGTCAGCCCTATGGCAGGCTGTCTGCCTCTTCTCATTCAGATGCCCGTTATCTTTGCACTTTACGGCGTTATTGTAAAGCCTCTTACTTATATTTCCAGCCTCGGCAAGCAGGGGGTTACTCTTCTTTCCGAAGCATACAAGGCGGTTGTTGGCAAGTTGCCTACAGGATACCACGAAATTCCTATGATTAAGGAAATCTCGGCAGGCAATGAAACAAGCGTTAAGATTGCCGAAAAGTTCTCTGAGCTTGCCGCTGAAACGGAATTCGCTTCCTATGACCTTATCAATGAGCTGTCTGAGCTTGGTGCTTCCTTTAAGGTATTCGGTCTTGACCTTACACAGACTCCTCAGTTTAAGATGAATTGGTATATTGTAATTCCCGTTCTTACATTTGTTTTTGCATTTTTCAGCACTAAAATTATCCGTAAGTTTACCTATCAGCCTGCAATGCAGGACGAAGCTCAGGCTAAGAGTATGGGTATGATGGACTGGATGATGCCTCTTCTTTCGGTATACATCTCATTCCAGGTGTCCTCTGCAATTGCTGTTTACTGGATTTATCAGAACGTACTCAGCGCCGCACAGCAGATAATTATGTATAAGCTTTATCCCGTTCCCGTCGTAACGGAAGAACAGATTAAGGAAGCCGAGCTTCAGCTTAAGGGAAAGAATTCCAAAAAGAAGGAAGTTATCAAGGCTGACTACGAAATAGACGACTACGACAAGACAACCAACACAGATAAAAGCGGTTACAAGAAGCCTGCCGAAAAGAATTTCACGGGAAGAAAAGCAGGCATAAGCCCAAGAGTAAAGAAAATTGTGGCAGAAAAGGGAAAGGCTCCCAAGGCAAGACGTAAAATATAAGGTTAGTGTTACACTTTCCGATTATTTAATAAATTTAATGTGTTTCGTGAAACAGACAAGGAGAAAGACATGGAAGTTATTGTAAGCGCAAAAACAGTTGATGATGCTGTTGCTCTCGGCGCAAAACAGCTTGGCAAAATCCTTTCTGAGGTTACCTATGAAGTAATTGAGGAGGGCAAAAAAGGCTTTCTCGGTATGATGTCCAAGGAAGCTACCGTTAAGGTTATTGCCAAGGAAACGGTACAGGACAGAATTATCGAATTTCTTGACCAGCTTGTTAAGGATATGGGTATTGATGCTCATACGAAGCTTGCCAAGATTGAAGAAAATCTTTCCGAAACCGGCACAGTTGAAAAGGATATCTACGTTGACATCGAAGGCAAGGGTCTGGGTATGATTATTGGCAGACACGGCGATGTGCTTGACTCTGTACAGTACCTTTGCAATATCATTGCAGGCAGATTCCCCAAGAGTGCCGACAAGCACGAGTATGTACGCATAATTGTTGACGTTGAAAATTACCGCCAAAAGAGAACAGAAACTCTCAAGAGCCTTGCAAGAAGAGTGGCTGACAGAGTTTTGAACTCAGGTAGAAATTATACTCTTGAGCCTATGAGTGGCTATGAAAGAAGAATAATTCACTCGGAGGTACAGAACATTTCAGGTGTTCACACCTACTCAATCGGTACCGATGGTGACAGGCGTGTGGTTGTTGCATACGGCGAGGAATCGGATAGCTCCGAAGAATAATTCATATAGGGTCTTTGCTTTGCAGAGACCTTTGTGTCTTTGTGGAAATCAGAGGTTATTTATGTATATTTTATCGGTTGATACTACGGCAAAAACTGCCGCCTGTGCCTTGTGCCTTGTAACTGAAGAAGGAAAGCTTTTTCCTGTCAGCGAATCTGTACTTAACAGCACCCTTACTCACAGCGAGAGCATTTTGCCAATGATTGATTTTTGCCTTAAAAATGCACGGGCGAATCTGTCTGAAATTGATGTTATCGGCATCAGCGCAGGCCCCGGTTCTTTTACGGGTGTTCGTATTGGAATCTCTACCGTAAAGGGACTTGCTTTTGCAAATGAGAAAATAAAGTGTGTGCCTGTTTCGGCGCTGGAAGCTCTCGCTTTTAACGGCGACGGATGTGAATCGGGATGTATTATTTGCCCGTGTATGGATGCAAGAAGAAATCAGTTTTACAACAGCTTGTTTGAGCTTTGCGAAAACGGTTGCCTTAAACGCCTGTGTGAGGACAGGGCGGTTGATTACAAGGATTTGTACGACGAGCTTTGTGAAAAATACAGGTGTAGAAAAATTGTGCTTACAGGTGATGGTGCCGAGCTTGCCTTTGAGCTTATAAAAAAGCTTGATGAAGCAAGTGTACTTGATGTAAGGTTTATAGGCTATGACAGGACTTATCAGAACGGCGTTTCCGTAGCAAAGAGCACGCTTCTTCACATTGATGAGGCAATTTGCTGTGATGACCTTTCACCGGTGTATTTAAGGATGTCGCAGGCTGAGCGTGAAAGAATTGAAAAAGCGTAAAGGAGATTATTATGAATTACGAAAACGATATAGCAAAAGTGCTAGTTTCGGAAGAAGAAATCAGAGGCGCCGTTAAGAGAATTGCAAAGCAGATGGAAGAGGACTACAAGGATTCCGATAAAAAAGTGCTTATAATGGGCACTCTCAAGGGTGCGGTTGTGTTTATGAGCGACCTTATGAAGGAATTTAACCTGAGAGCAGAGATTGATTTTATCAAGGTTTCCTCCTATGGAAACGGTACTGAGTCAGGCGGAGTCATTTCCCTTAAGTCTAATCCCGATTACGAGGACCTGTCAAACTTTAACGTAATTGTAATTGAAGACATTCTTGATACAGGCAATACTCTTTCGTGGCTTCTTGACCACATCAAGAACAAGATGCACGCTCATTCTGTAAAGCTGTGTGCACTTTTCAATAAGCCTGACAGACGTAAGAAGGATGTAAAAATCGACTATCAGGGCTTTATTATCCCCGATGAATTTATCGTTGGTTACGGTCTTGACTATAACGAAGAATACAGAAATCTTCCTTTCGTCGGCGTTCTTAAACCAGAGGTTTATAACAATAAATAAATATAAGGAGTGGAAAAAATGAAACTTTTCAAGGAATTCAAGGAATTTATCAACAAAGGAAACGTTGTTGATATGGCAGTGGGTGTTGTTATTGCAACAGCATTCGGTAACATCACAAAATCCCTCGTTGCGGATATTATTATGCCTCTTGTAGGTATGCTTACGGGCGGTATTAGCGTTTCAGACCTTAAGTATGTTCTTGCGGAAGCTGTTGTTGATGAAGCAGGCACAGTTGTTGTTGCTGAAAACGCGGTAAGATACGGTACTTTTATTCAGTTTGTTATTGATTTTCTCATTATTGCTATGGCTGTGTTTGTGTTTGTGAAGGTACTTAATTCAGCAAAGAACATCCGTCTGAGGAAGGAAGATGATAAAGCAAAGGTGGAGGAGCCTGCTCCCGAACCCGAACCTTCCGCAGAGGAAAAGCTTCTTACCGAAATCAGAGATTTACTTAAGGATAAGCAGTAAGAATCAAGCCGTCTCGAAAGAGACGGCTTTAGTCTGTTGAAAAAGTATGTTT
>JAZRKT010000066.1:0-7068 GCA_045646465.1 Eubacteriales bacterium
GACTTTTCAGCTAACCACACCCATTCCGACAAGGTTTGCTTTACTGCATATGTAAGATTTGGTAAATGACATTTAAACCAGTTAGGCATATTTCACATATTGCGATAAATATATTGACAATATTTGTTGAATGTGCTATAACTATCATTGTAAACAAATACTTACAGGAGGTAGATGTATGAACTCTATTATCACTATCAGCCGTCAGTACGGAAGCGGTGGACGATTTATCGCAAAGAAGCTTGCTGAAAAGCTTGGTATCCCCTACTATGACAATGAACTTATTACAATGGCTGCCAAAGAAAGCGGTTATTCCGAAGCCATTTTTGAAAAAGCTGAGCAGATTTCTACACACAGCTTTCTTTATTCATTATCAATGTTTGGTTCTGCAGAGGGCTTGTACGGTCTCCCTCTTGCTGACAGAGTTTACCTTGCACAGTCCGAGGTTATAAAAAAATGCGCAAACGAAGGTCCTTGCGTAATTGTCGGCAGATGCTCCGATTATGTTCTTCAGGACTATCCAAACGTGCTTAATTTCTTTATTTATTCTGACATCGAGCACAAGGTTAACAGAGCTGTTAACTATTACGGAATTAAGCCTGATAAGGCAGCTCAGGAGCTTAAAAACAAGGATAAAAAGCGTGCAAGCTACTACAATTATTATACAAGTCAGCGATGGGGTGAAGCTGAGAATTATCATCTTTCCCTTAACAGCGATGCAGTAGGAATTGATGCTGCAGTTGATATTCTTGCATCTTTTGTTCTTGCTCACAACAAGCTTAACGGTTAATTAGGAGCTTTTATGGGCATATACAGCGATCTCTGTGTTGAAAAGAGTATTATTTCCGAAAATTCCTAATACGTTAATGTGATTTTTGTATTGACAATTTGTCAGGATTGTGTATAACATCTTTAGTGGAGTGTGATTCGGATTTTACCGATGCCTCCACTTTTTCTATATTGAAAGCTGATATTTAAGCATAATAAAGCGACAGCTCATCACCTAAATAGTGAAAAGCTGTCGTATATTTTTTGATATTTATTAAATTACTTTGTTCCGAAAATTCTGTCCCCTGCATCGCCGAGACCGGGCACGATGTATCCGTGTTCGTTTAACTTTTCGTCAAGGCATCCGCAGTAAAGCTGAATGTCTGGGTGATCCTGAGTGAGGCGCTTGATGCCTTCGGGTGCGGCAATAAGCGACATAAATTTGATGTTCTTACAGCCCTTGTTCTTAATGAACTGAACAGCCGCCGAAGCTGAGCCGCCTGTTGCAAGCATTGGGTCAAGAACTACAACAAGTCTGTTTGCAATATCTGTAGGAAGCTTACAGTAGTATTCCTGAGGCTCAAGGGTTTCTTCGTCTCTGTAAAGGCCGATGTGTCCGACCTTTGCATAAGGAACGAGAGAGAGGATTCCTTCAACCATACCGAGGCCGGCTCTGAGAATGGGCACAATTGCAAGCTTTTCGCCGAAAAGCATTTTAACCTTTGTTGTTGTAATGCGTGTTTTAACCTCAACGTATTCCATAGGAAGGTCTCTGAGAGCTTCATAGCCCATAAGCATAGCAATTTCTTCAACAAGCTCTCTGAACTGCTTGCTGCCTGTGTTAACGTCTCTTAAAATTGAAATTTTATGGGTTATAAGGGGATGGTCAAAAATAATAACCTGATTTTCCATAATGTGTACTTCCTTTCACAATTATTTGATATAATTTTACTAAATATTTTTGTTTTTTGCAATAGCTTACCGAAAATGGTTTGAAAATTAACAATTTTGATTATTTATTTAAACATTTACTTTACATATACTTTCTGAATATTGACTTTTTTTATAAAAGAAATTATAATTATAGCAGTAAATCTTCGGAGGAATATTGATGAGGCTTGATTTATATTTATACACAAATAAGCTTGCCGAAAGCAGAACAAGGGCACACAACCTTATAAAGCAAGGTCGTGTTACCGTCAACGGAAAAATATCTGAAAAGCCATCTGTTGAAGTTGGCGAATTGGATAAGGTTAGTGTTTCCAAAAGTGAAGAATTTGACTTTGTCGGAAGAGGCGGAAATAAGCTTGAACACACATTCAATGTGTTCAGCTATACGGTTGAAGGCAAAATTTGCGTTGACATAGGTGCTTCAACAGGAGGTTTCACTCAATGTCTTTTACTTCACGGTGCAAAAAAGGTATACGCTGTGGATTCAGGTACAAATCAACTGAATGAAAAGCTAAAGCTGGACGAGAGAGTTGTTTCAATGGAGGGCTTTAATGCAAGAAACCTTACGGTTAGCGATTTAGAAAACAACAATGCAGAAATTGTCGTTATGGATGTTTCCTTCATCTCGCAAAAGCTCCTCTACCCTGCTATTCTCGGTGTTTGTACAAAAGATGCTGATGTAATTACGCTGATAAAACCTCAGTTCGAAGCGGGCAAACGGGCACTTGGCAAGCACGGCGTTGTAAAGGATGAAAAAACAAGACAGCTTGTTGTTAAAGATATAATTTCTTGTGCCGAAGAAATGGGCTTTGAATATGTCGCTCATTGCACCTCTCCAATCACAGGCGGTGACGGAAATGTTGAATATCTGCTTCATCTAAAGGTTAAATCTTAAAAATACTATTGCATATTTATTCATTATATGGTACAATTAAGTGAATAAATACTAACAGGAGAAATAAAAATGCTAAAGTTAATGATTTGTGTTAATCCAAATAAGGATAAAGATTTGATTAACACCAAAAAGCTCCTTGATTTTCTCAGCACATACAATGTACAAATTATAATGTCGGATATTTTCAAAAGACCTTATTTTGATTATCCTCCCCTTTCCTCTACTCAGCTTTGCGGTTATGATATTGAATATATTCCCGAATATGCAGCATTCAAAAAGGCAGACATATGTATAGTTTTCGGTGGTGACGGTACAATCATCAAGGTTGCAAAGAAAATTGCGCAGGCGGACGGTTATATAATCGGCTTCAATATGGGAAGAGTTGGCTATCTTGCAGAGCTTGAGGTTGCCGAAATGGGTCTTCTCGACAAACTTCTGAAGGTTGAAAGCGTTGACAAAATTGAAGAGATTTCCGATATAACAATTGACAGACGAATGATGATTAAGTGTGAAATTATCAGAAACGGGAAGAGCGTGTTTACCACAAATGCTCTTAACGAGGTTGTTATTTCAAAAGGGGCTGTTTCACGTATGGCAGGTCTCAGTCTTGCGTGCAACGGCAAAAATATTATTTCCTACAGAGCAGATGGTATTATTATTTCAACGCCCACAGGTTCAACTGCTTACTGTATGTCGGCTGGCGGTCCCATAATTGATCCAGACCTTGACTGCATCTGTGCAGTACCTGTATGTCCTTATCTTTGCCTTAACAGCGGTGCAGTTGTATTTTCGGGCAACTCTCAGATTGATGCTAAATTCAGCGCAGACAAAATCAATGAGGCATTCTGTACTGTTGACGGTAAAATTACAAAGACCATCTACGACGGCGATATTGTGAGAATTACAAAGGCGCTCAGCGATGTCAAGCTGATACGTCTTAAGGATATTGATTTTTATTCAAGGCTAAATGGCAAAATGAATCTTGCCAACAACATTTAAAGGCGGTATACAATGAAAAATCAAAGACAAAAAAAGATACTTGAGCTTATTACAAAGTATGAAATAGAAACGCAGGAGGAGCTGACACAGCTTCTTATAAACAGCGGCTTTAATGCAACTCAGGCAACTGTTTCAAGAGACATAAAGCAGCTTCGGCTTGTAAAAGTAAGCACAAGTTCTGATGTTTCAAGTAATGTAAAATATAAGTATGCCGAAAACAATCTGACGGGCGAAATTGACACAAGGCTTGGCGCACGGTTTAAAAATATACTGTCAGATACGGTTATAAACGTAAAATGTGCTTCAAACATTGTTGTTCTCAAAACATATGCAGGTATGGCTCAGGGTGCAGGTGCGGTTATTGATTCACTTGAAGTTGCAACAGTTATAGGCTCTGTTGCAGGCGACGATACTGTTATAATTGTTATGGCAACAGATTCAGACGCTGCCGACTTTGCAAAGAAGCTTTTAAAAAGCTTCAAATCATAGTATTGGAGTGAAAAATAATGCTTCAATCAATTCACATTGAGAATATTGCACTGATTAAAAATATTGATATTGAGCTATCCCCTGCTTTCTCTGCTTTTACAGGTGAAACAGGTTCAGGTAAAAGTATAATCATTGACTCAATCGGCTGTCTTTGCGGAAATAAAACTTCAAAGGAGCTTATTCGTAAGGGCGAAGAATCGGCGCTTGTTGAAGGTATATTTTCCGACATCGGCAAGTTTGCACTTTTAAGATGCAGAAATGCAGGAATTGAGCCGGATGAAGACGGCATCATTTATATTTCAAGAACAATCAAGGCTGACGGCAAAAGCACGGTGCGAATCAACGGTAAAACAGTTCCCCTATCTATTCTTAAGGATATTGCGCCGTCGCTTATCAACATTCACGGTCAGCACGACAACACCGAGCTTATGAATAAGGACAGCCACAGGAAGCTTGTTGACAGTTACGGCGCTCTTGACAGCGACCTTGAAGAATACGCTTCTGTTTACAGCAGATATTGTTCAATAAAAAAAGAGCTTGACAGTATAAATACCGATGAAAGCGAAAGGCTCAGACGAATAGAAATGCTTAAATTTCAGATTAACGACATTTCTACTCTTAAGCTTAAGGCAGGCGAAGAAGAAAAGCTTGAAGAAGAGAAAAAACGTCTTCTCAACATTGAAAAAATAGCAAGGAATTCAGGTGTTGTAACAGAGTCTTTGCAAGGTACATCAGGTGCTGCTGACTGCATAGACAGAGCTGTTGAGGCTCTTCGTAATCTTTCAAGAATAAGCGACGAATATATAGAGTTTACCGATACACTTAATGACATCAAAAGCAGTATAATTGATATTTCTGAGAGGGTTTCTGATATGACAGGAGATGTTGACGACGACCCGTCAAGAATACTTGACAAAATTGAATCAAGACTTGATGAAATACAGAAGGCACAGCGTAAATACGGCTCTGACGTTGACGAGGTGCTGTTATATCTTGAGAAAGCCAAGAACGAGCTTGATGACCTTGAAAACTTTGACAGAAAATCAGAAATGCTTCGCGAACAGCTGTCACGGACCAGAGAAGAATTGAAAAGCAAAGGTGCGCTTCTTACCAAAAAGCGTCATGAAGTGTCTGCTCTGTTAAAGGATAACATTGAAAAACAGCTTCAGTATCTTGATATGCCGGGTGTGAAATTCAAGGTGCAAATATCCGAAAAGCCGTATGGTAAGGACGGTGCCGATGATGTTGAGTTTTTTGTAATAACAAACTCAGGAGAAGGATACTCTCCCCTGTCGAAAACCGCTTCTGGCGGTGAGCTTTCAAGACTTATGCTTGCAATAAAAAGTGTAATTGCAGAGAAAGACGGTATTGATACGCTGATTTTCGACGAGGTTGATACGGGAATTTCAGGTAAAACTTCAAGAAAAATCGGTCTTAAGCTTGGAGAAATATCTAAGGTTTCTCAGGTTTTATGCGTAACGCACTCGGCACAGATTTGTTCTGTGGCAGATACCCACTATCTTGTATCAAAGCACACCGAGCAGGACAGAACTTACACCAATGTTCACATACTTGATGACATCAGGCGTGTAGAAGAAACGGCCCGCATTATCGCAGGTATAAATGTTACCGAAACGTCATTGACGGCGGCAAGAGAGCTTATAGAAAGCAAAACGCTGTAAAAAAGTCAATTCTTTTGTGTTAATTGTGTTACTATTACTATTGACACATTTGTCGTAAAATGTTATAATTTTGTTGTAAAATACAATTTAAGGCGAATAATGCTTTACAGGAGGAAAATTATGCTGGACTTTTCAAAGGAAGTTGCTCTCAACCCCCTTGCACTTGTTGGTACAAGAGGTACCGAAAAGATGCTCCAAAGAATTCAGAGATATATCGGCGAATGGAGACGTGAAGAAAATCCCGATTATATCATTGACACACGTTATTCAAGATTCGGTACGGGTGAAGCTAAGTGTATGCTCGCTGATTCGGTAAGAGGTAAGGACTTATTTATCGTTGCCGACTGCTTTAATTACAGCGAAACTTACAAAATGTACGGTATGGAAGTGCCTATGAGTCCCGACGACCATTTCTGCGACATCAAGCGTATTATATCTGCTGCAAGTGGTAAGGCTGCGAGAATTTCAGTAATTATGCCGATGCTTTATGAAAGCAGACAGCACAGACGTACTGCACGTGAGTCTCTTGACTGTGCATTTATGCTTCACGAACTTACTCAGCTCGGCGTTGAAAACATTATGACATTTGACGCTCACGATGACAGAGTTAGAAATGCTATTCCTCTTGAAGGCTTTGATAACCTTATGCCTACATACCAGATGTTCAAGGCGTTCATGAAGAACGAAAAGGACATTGACATCAAGAATACAGTTATCGTATCCCCTGACGAAGGTGCTCTTGGTAGAGGCATGTACTATTCTTCCGTACTCGGTATTCCTCTTGCAATGTTCTACAAGAGACGTGACTACACAATCGTTAAGGACGGCAGAAACCCCATCGTTGCTCACGAATACCTCGGTGACGATGTTTCCGGCAAGGACATTATTGTTGTTGACGATATCATTTCTTCCGGTGACTCCTTCCTCCACATCCTTGATAAGCTCAAGGGAATGGGCGCAAAGAGAATCTTCGGTTTCTTCACATTCGGTCTCTTCTGCAACGGTTTTGAAACTATTGATGACTACGCAAACAGAAATATGTTTGACAGAATTTATGCAACAAATGCTGTTTACAATTCTGACAATGCTCTCAGCCGTGACTGGTTTATAGAAGTAAACGTTATGAAGTATGCCGCATACTACATTGAAGCTCTTAACATCAACAGATCCGTAAGTGTTCTCATGGATCCCATCAAGAAGATGCATGCACTTTGCGAAAAGTACGATATTGAGCTTCCTAAGTCTCTCTGATAAGCAATAATTTAAGCCACTCCGTTTGGAGTG
>JAZRKT010000067.1:0-24949 GCA_045646465.1 Eubacteriales bacterium
TCTATCTTGAGAACGTCGCCGATGTTGATGAAGAGGGGAACCTTGATTGTTGCGCCTGTTTCAAGAGTAGCGGGCTTTGTAGCACCCTGAGCTGTATCACCCTTGAAGCCGGGTTCTGTTTCGGTAACCTCAAGTTCAACGAACATAGGAGGTTCAACGGAAATAACTGTTCCCTTGTAGGAAACAACCTTACACAGCATTTCTTCCTTAACGAACTTGAATGCATCACCCAGCTTGTCCGCATCAATAGGAGTCTGTTCGTAGCTTTCCATATCCATAAAGTAGTAAAGCTCGCCGTCTGTGTAGAGATACTGCATATCCTTTCTTTCAACAACTGCGACAGGATACTTATCTGTAGGGTTGAATGTCTTTTCAATAACTGAACCTGTAACTACATTTCTCAGCTTTGTTCTAACGAAAGCCGCACCCTTACCGGGCTTAACGTGCTGGAATTCAATTATCTGCATAACGCTGCCTTCCATATCAAAGGTAACGCCGTTTCTGAAATCGCCTGCTGTAACCATTTGTATATTCCTCCAAAATTTAAAAAATTGCATTTCTGCATAAATTTACTATCTAATTATACCACACAAACATTTACATTTCAAGTGGTTTTGGCAAAAAAATGTGCCGTTTGCTGACTTTTTTATCAAATAACTGCAAGTTCCTTGGGACTGTGGGTGAGATTTTCGCATCCGTCTGCCGTAAGTTGCACAATATCCTCAATTCTTACCCCGTACTTGCCTTCAAGATATATACCGGGCTCCACCGAAATTACAACTCCTTCGGGGACGGTATACTCGGCATTTGGCGAAAAGTTTGGTGACTCGTGTATTTCAAGCCCCAGGCTGTGACCGAGAGAATGTCCGAAGGCTCCTTCAAAGCCTGCTTTGTCAATTACGTTTCTTGCCGCCATATCAGCGTCGCCCGACTTTATACCGCCGTGTACCGTTTCAAGCGCCGACAGCTGTGCTTTAAGTGTTGTGTCATACACCTTTTTCATATCATCATCGTAGTTTCCAATACACACCGTTCTTGTCATATCTGAGCAGTAGCCGTCAAAGCGCGCACCGAAATCCATAGTAAGAAAGCCCTTTGCAACGGGTATATCCTCCGGCACGCCGTGAGGCAGAGAGGATTTGCTTCCCGATACGGCAATGGTATTAAAGGCAAGACCTTCGGCACCGTTTTTCAGCATATAGTAATCCATTTCAAGCTGAAGTGCCTTTTCCGTAAAATCCTTTTTTCCTACATTATCAGAAATAAAGCTTAAAATATAGCTATATGTTTTGTCGGTTATGCTCTGGGCTTTTTTGATTTTTTCAAGCTCCTGGGCAGTTTTTATGGCTCTTACACAGGCAAAAATGTCCGAGCCTCCAGTTTTTAACTGTGCAAAATCGAAAACCTTGCAATAGTGGAGATATCTGTCATAGCTTAAACTTTTGTCCTCAACAAGCACCTCTTTACACCCTTCAAGCATTTCTTTAAGCTGAGGCATTGCCTTGGCAGACTGACGTTCAATTACAATTTCGCTGTCAATTTTGCCTTCCTTCTGCTTTATGCAAGCAGACTCATAATAACGTGAGTCGGTTATATACGTAATTTTTCCGTCACGTATTACAACAAAGCCGTCAGATGAATTGAAGCCCGTCACGTATCTTCTGTTTACAGACGAGGTTACAAGCATTGCATCAGCCGACTGCGATATTTTGTCACAAAGCTTTTTAATATTATCATTCATTTTGCATTTTCCTTTCGTCAAAACCGAAAAAACAAATTAGGACAAATTAAAGAGTTGGTTTTCACCCGTGTACAGACTACCAAAGGAAGCCCATACCCGCCAAAATATATAAATCCCAAGAAATTCGACAAAATCTATTCCCTATTATCTCTTATATCTTATCTATTATCTCATTTACCTTCATCTGTGCTACAAGGAGCAATAATATTCCTTCATACTAAGCGCGTCCTCTGCCTGTGTGCCGTCCGACTCGCATATAAAGGTAGGAGTCACACCCAAATCCTTAACCGCCTGCATAAGAGGCTTATATTCAGGACCGAACTGCGTATCTTCAAAGGTGAGGTGGCGTTTTTCACCGCCCTGTGTGTACTCAATTTTTGAAAAATGGCAATGAAGATTCTGTGCCGCTTCGGGACTTACGCCCTTTGCAATTGAGTCAAAAACCCTCTTGTAATCGTCAGCCGTTACAAATACGCCGCCCATTTCACGGGCATTCATATGACCAAAATCAACTACAGGCACAACCGTTTTGTCAACCGAGCACATATCTATAACCTCACTGAGCGTTCCGAACTGATTGACCTTGCCCATAGTTTCAATGCCAAGGTCAAACCCGTAAAGACCTGCCTCGTGCAGTCTGTCAATGGCATAGCGAAGTGCATCCTTTGCGTAGGTTGCTGCCGTATCTCTCGGAATTTTCGCACAGGAGCCTGCGTGGATAACAATTGTTTTGCCGCCCATTATTTTAAGTGCCGCCGCGCTATCAAGGATATATTTTGAGCTGTTCTTTCGCTTTTCCTCCTCAACCGACGACAATGAAATAAAGTAGGGAGCGTGAATTGACAGGCTTATGCCTGCTTTTTTTGCGCCTTCGCCGAGAGCCTCAAAGGTTTTGATGCTACTGGGAACGCCTCTGCCCGCCTCATACTCATAGGCATCAAGCCCGAAATCCTTTACCCAACCGGGAGCATTGGCTGTAGTAAGTTTTTTTGCGTTGAAGGAATCGCTGTTTCCTCCGGGTCCAAATAACGGTCCAGTCATTGTGATTTACCGTTCCTTTCAATAAAAGTGCAAAAAAGGGCGGATTGCTCCGCCCCCTTTTATAATATGTGCAATTATTCTGCTGTTTCTTCGGTAGCTTCTGCTACTACTTCTTCAGCTGCTTCTTCAACTACTGCTGCTTCTTCGGGTTCGAGAAGTGCACGCATTGAGAGGCTTACACGCTTTGCTTCGTAATCGATAGCTGTAATCTTAGCTGTTACAACATCGCCTACGTTGAGCTCATCAGCGGGCTTTGCGATCTTCTTGTTGGAGATCTGTGAAATGTGAATAAGACCATCGATACCGGGGATAATTTCAGCAAATGCGCCGAAGGGTGTAAGACCTACAACCTTTGCTTCTACGACATCGCCTTCGTTATACTTTTCGGAAAGAATTACCCAGGGATTTTCAGCGTCTACCTTGTAGCCAAGAGAAATTCTCTTGTTTTCCTTGTCGAGAGCCTTGATGAATACGTCGATTTCGTCGCCAACGCTTACAACTTCGGAAGGATTCTTGATTCTCTTCCAGCTGAGCTCGGATACGTGAACCATACCGTCAACACCGCCAAGGTCAACGAATGCACCATAATTGGTGATAGACTTAACCTTACCAGTGAACTTCTGGCCTTCGTATACGCCTTCCCAGAACTTAGCCTCTGCTGCTTCTCTTTCAATTCTTGCTGCAGCTCTCATTGAGCCTACAACGCGCTTTCTTGCCTTTTCAATGCTGATAATCTTGAAGGCAACTGTCTGTCCCATAAATACCTGAAGATCCTTTTCTTCATAAGGTGTTTCGCTTCTGGGAAGAGTTGTCTGTGAGATAGGAATAAACACTCTTACATTCTTAGCGAGAACTGCGATACCGCCCTTGGTGGTTTCTACAACCTTACCCTCAAGGATTTCGCCGTTTGCTTCACATTCTTCGATTACATCCCAGTACTTTGCAGCGTCAATCTTTGTCTTGGAAAGAAGAACGGTGCCTTCTACATCATTGGACTTAACTACTACTGCTTCAATTTCATCGTTAACCTTAACGATGTCTTCGAGCTTTGCGGATGAGTCCATTGTCATTTCTGCGAAAGGAATAATACCTGTGTATTTTACACCGAGGTCAAGCTGTACCTCGGTAGGTGTAACTGCAGTTACAATACCCTTAACGGTTTCTCCTGTGCGAAGTCTTCTGAAGGATGCGTCAAGCATCTCCTCAAAGCTCATGCTGTCGTTGATTTCTGTGTTTTGCATTTTGTTTGTTTCACCGGAATTAAGTATTTGCAATACTCCGGCTTTTACCTCCTCTAATATATCATCGGGCGTTGATGCACCCGCTGTTATTCCTACGGTGAAAAACTCAGGTGTTTGCGATGCTTCCTCATTATACAGTCGGAGCAGCTCGCTTTTGTCCAGCTCATCAGCCTTTTCCACAAGAAACATCCCCTTGCAGTAGCCCGACGCTATATCAAACAGTTTTTTTGTGTTTGAGCTTTTACGTCCGCCCACCACAAGCACACAGTCGCTTTGTGAAGCAATGCTGACAACCTCATTTTGTCTTTTTTCCGTAACATTACATATTGTATCAAATATTTTTGAATTTGTATATAGTTTTTGCGCAACTTTCTGACAATTTACATATTTTTCATTATTATATGTGGTTTGTGACGTCAGCACGAAATATTCTTCATCGTTTGTTAATTTTTCTTTTACAGCTTCAATCAATTCATCGCTGTCAGAGCATACAATCGCCTCGCAACGAGAGTAGCTTTTTGTTCCAATTACCTCAGGATGAGCCTTATCGCCCATAATTACGCAAAGCTTTGCATCAGCTGTGTTGTTATCCACTATATCGTGTATTCTCAGAACATAGGGACAGGTGGCATCAACATATTCAAAGCCTGCCCTGTCAAGATATTCCACAAGCTCTTTTTTTACTCCGTGGGCACGCACTACAAGTATTACATCGTCCTTTTCTGCTTCAAGCTCTTTAAGGCTCTGCTCTTCAATACAGAAGATATTGTCCTTTTCAAGGCGTTCAAGGAACACGCCGTTATGTATAAGCTCGCCTATGGAATAAATTTTTTTGCCCGTCTTTTTTCTAAGCTCAAGCACCGTATCAACCGCACGTCTTACACCAAAGCAAAAGCCTGCATTTTCTGCGCAAAGTACCCTGAGAGCTCTTTTACTTTCTGCCATTGCTCATATCCTCTGCCTTTTTACAGCCGTCACATACTCGTGCAAAAACATCCGCCGCAACTCTTTCGTACTCTTCCCTTGAAGAATCGGCAATATTAAGACTTTCATAGCTCATCGGCTCTCCAATTACAACATAAACCTTTCTGAAAAGCTTTACCGTATAATTCTTGGTGTATATGCTTATGGGAAGAACGGTTGCCTTTGTGTGCTTTGTTATCATTGAAATGCCGTTTTTGATTTCGGTGCTTTCGGGAGACACGCCTGGGTGGCGTGTTCCCTGAGGAAACATAAAAATGCTTCCGCCTGCTTTGAGAATACCCAGAATTGTTCTCATTGCCATAAGGTCGCTTGCTCCCCTATCGATAGGCTCGGCTCCAAGAGCCTTAAGCAGACTTTTGAGCACAGGTATGTTGAAAAGCTCTTTTTTCGCAACAAAGGTAATGGGTCTTTTGGTGCTTACGGCAAGAATTACCGCATCCCAGTTTGACATATGGTTGGCACAGTAAATCGCAGGTCCGTCAAACCTTTCGTTTTCCTTGCCGATAACCTTAACACGGAACAGCAACGTGAAAACACCGCTTAACAGCCACGTGATAAAATTATAAAACCACATTGATTTTTTCATTGATTATCTCTACCACCTTATCAACATTTGCTTCAATTCCAAGGTCGGAATTATCAAGCATAACCGCATCCTCCGCAGGCTTGCAGGGCGCAGTTTCCCTTTCGGAATCGTTTTTGTCTCTGACAATCATATCGTTCAGTACTTCTTCGTAAGTAACATTTTTGCCCTTTTCTACAAGTTCCTTATATCTTCTTTCAGCTCTGCTTTCAGGCGATGCAAACATAAAGATTTTAACATCAGCCTGAGGAAGCACCACAGTGCCTATATCTCTGCCGTCCATAATAACATTGTTCTTCTTTGCAAAATCTCTTTGCATATCAAGAAGAAATGCACGTACCTTGGGAAGTGCGGAAACAGCAGACGCGTACATACTCATTTCGGGAGTTCTTATGTCGTCCGACACATCGCATCCTGACAGAAAAACGTGCTGTGTGCCGTCTACCCACTTAAGTTCTATGTCAATCTTCCCGAAATTTTCGGACAAGGTCTTTTCGTCCTTTGGATCGATGGAGTTTTTCTTCGCAAAAAGTCCCACCGTTCTGTATATTGCTCCCGTGTCCACATAAAGAAAGCCTATTTTTTTAGCAACAGCCTTGGCTATTGTGCTTTTACCTGCCCCAGAAGGGCCGTCAATTGCTATACTGTACATATTCTCCTCCATACCGATTCATCATAACGGAACAGCACGCCTGCCGTCCCTGCGATTTATTAAAAATCATTTCATCCAAAGCACGGACGACCAAAAGTTGTCCCTACAGATAAATGAAGAATTTCCTGCGGAAATTCCACCATATCTATTATCTATTATCTATTCACTATTATCTCTTATCTATCTCTTATCTAATCGTTCTCCGCCCTTGACGCCGAAACACCTGCCGCATATCCCGTACAGAAGGCTATCTGCAAATTAAAGCCTCCCGTGTAGGCATCAACGTCAAGCACCTCGCCCGCAAAATAAAGATTTTTAACTATCTTTGATTCCATTGTTGACGGATTTATCTCTTTTACGTTAATTCCTCCGCTTGTGATAATGGCTTCCTCAACGGGACGAAAACCCGATATTTCAATTTTGAAGCATTTAAGTGTTTCAAGAATTGTACGTCTTTGCTCCTTGCTAAGAGTGTTGGTTTTCTGCTCCTTGGCAATAGAGCACTTATTGAGAAAGGGCACTATCATTTTCGACGGAAGCAGGTCGGCCATAGCATTGTCCATATTTTTGTTGCTGTACTTTGTAAAGTCAGACAGCAATCTTGCATCCAGCCTTTTTTCATCAAGAGAAGGTTTTAAGTCAATGCAAAGCGTATACCTTCCGTCGCTCATATTACGCATATGGGATGAGGCGCTGAGAACAAGCGGTCCAGACACGCCGAAATGGGTAAAGAGCATTTCACCCATTTCCTTATAAAGTGGTTTTTTCTTTTCGCCGTCGGTGACCGTCACAACAACATTGCGAAGAGACAGTCCCATCATATCGCGACAGCATTTATCTTTGCTTGTAAGAGGTACAAGGCTTGGCTTTATTTCTTTCAAGGTATGTCCCGCCTTTTCTCCGAAGGCATATCCGTCACCGTCAGAGCCTGTCACGGGATAGGAGGCTCCGCCTGTGCAGATTATGCATCTGTCAAAGAAGGCTTTTTTTCCATCCTCCGTAACAACTCCTGAAAAAATACCATCCTTCACGTCCACATCCGTTATTTTTTTATTGACAACCTTAACACCGTTTTCACGCAAGGCATTTTTAAGCACCTTTAAAATATCAATTGCTCTGTCAGAAACAGGGAAAACACGGTTACCTCTTTCCACCTTCAGAGCTGTACCTCCGTTTTCAAAAAATTCCATTACCTTTTCCGACGGAAAGCCGTTATAGGAAGCATAAAGGAACTTTGAGTTTACGGGAACATTTGCAAGAAATTCCTGAGCATTACAGGCATTTGTAACGTTACATCTGCCTTTGCCCGTTATGAGAAGCTTTTTCCCGAGATAGGCATTGTCAAAGAATTTTTCCTTGTCAAGCACCTTTTCAGACTTATTCTTTTCAAAAAGCGTAACCTCTGCGCCCTTTGACGCTGCAGCAATTGCAGCCATCATTCCCGACGCACCACCTCCGATTACAGCAATTTTTACATTATTTTCTACTGTTTTCATATACGTCATACTCTTCCCAGATTTTTTCAAGATCATCGAAGGTTTCTTTTATTGTATCCTTTTTCTTACGTCCGATTGCAGCAATAAGTGCGTTGATTATGCTGAGAGGTGCAACAAGCGAGTCAACAAAGGATGCCATATCGCTTTTTGCATACAGCTTTGAATCGGCATAGGAAGCAATGGGAGATGTATCGGAGTCGGTAATTGCAATTACGTCTGCACCCTTTTTCTTCGCAAACTCAGCGGCAAGCTTTGTACGGCTTGAATACCGTGGAAAGGATATTGCTATAAGAACGTCACCCTTGCTTATACGGAAAATCTGCTCAAACAGCTCGTTTGTACTGTTGGAAAACAGCAGCTTTACATTGCCGAACATATAGCAAAGGTAATGGTTGAGAAAGTCGGCAAGTGTACTTGATGAGCGAATACCGATAATAAAAATATTCTTTGCATTGCATATGGTATCAACTGCCTGATTAAAAGAGGCAACATCAAGATTTGCAAGGGACTCCTTGATGTTGTTCATATCCGATGTAAGAATACCAGAGGCAACATTGCTGTCTGACATCATATTGTCAGCAACGTCTATTCTCTGTGCCGCCGTCAGCTTTGTACGAAGACTCTGCTGAAGCACACTCTGAAACTCAGGATAACCTGAAAAACCGAGCTCCAGTGCAAATCTTACAACTGTGGATTCTGACACGCCAATTGCCGCACCCAGCTTTGTTGCCGTCAGGTATGCCGCAATTTCTCCCGTATTCTTTATATAGCCTGCTATCAGCTTGTGGCTTTTTGACATTTCGGGAAGGCGTTCTTCCATAAGTTCAAACAAATCTTTACGCATTTTCCGCACCTCTGAATTTAAATAAGTACGCAATTGGACAAAATATATTATCTCACTAATTTTATTTTTTGTCAAGAGTTTTTGTATTTTCTTGACACCTGCTTTTTTTTGATATATAATGTAGAAAAAGGCAAAGGAAAACTACAACAAGGTAATGGAGAAAAGAATTTGAAACAGCCTGCACTTCCGTCAACATTTACGGACAGAATGAGAACAATTCTCAAAGAAGATTTTGACAAATTTATAAGTGAGCTTGAAAATGGTGAGTCGTCAAAGGCTTTGTTCTTTAACAAAGGTGCCAAACTTTCGGACAACACAAAAAAAGAGCTTTGTCTGTCCCCCGTTCCATTTTCAGATTACGGCTTTTACTTTGACTGCGACGGCATCGGAAACTCTCCCTTGCATCATTCGGGAGCTTTTTACATTCAGGATCCGTCGGCAATGGCAACGCTGTCGGCGGTAAGCCATATTGAGTTTAAAAACGTTCTTGACTGCTGTGCTTCGCCCGGTGGAAAGTCGCTGTTTTCCTTCCTTATTGCAAGTGAAGGCGGTGTGCTTGTTTCCAACGAATTCAACGTTACACGCTGCAAGACGCTTGTGGGAAACATAGAGCGTTTCGGCATAAAAAATGCTATTGTCACAAACTTTGATATGACGCAAATAAACGGTCTTTGCGACATTTACGATAGCTTTTTTGACCTGATAATCTGCGATGCCCCCTGCAGCGGTGAAGGAATGTTCCGCAAGTACCCCGATGAAGCAATAGGTGACTGGAGCGTGCAAAATGTCCTTCTTTGTGCAGACAGGCAAAAGAAGATTTTAGACGTTGCCTCGGCTCTTGTGAAAAGCGGCGGATACCTGCTTTATTCCACCTGCACCTTTTCACTTGACGAAAACGAGCTTCAGATTGACGACTTTTTGAAGTCACATCCCGATTTTTCTCTTATCCCCGTAAGTGATGAGGTTCAAAAAGTCACATCAGACGGTGTTATTTGCGACGGATGTAATGAAAGCATACGTCTTTGCAGGCGTTTTTATCCACACGTATCAAAGGGAGAGGGTCAGTTTATTGCACTTATGCAGAAAAACGGCTGTGACTCACCCAAAAAAAGCAAGTACACCTCGCCCTTGTCAAAGCCGACAGATGCAGACATAAAAGCTTTAAAGGAATTCACCTCAAAAGCGTTATCGGAATTTGATTTTTCTAAGGTATTCAAGTACAACGAAAACCTGATTTACATTGATTTTGACGCAAAAATACCGCAAAAAAAGGTTTTCTCCTGCGGAGTAAAGCTTGGAAGTATTGAAAAGAACAGGTTTATTCCCCATCACCAGCTATTCAAGTGTTTCGGCTGTGATTTCAAAAACAGACTCGATTTAACCGACGACCCTGACACTTGTGCCAAATATTTACACGGCGAAGTAATTGGGTCAGACATTCCCAACGGCTGGTGTGCTGTGACATACGGTGGTTTTGTTATAGGCGGTGGAAAGGCTGTTGACGGGGTTGTGAAAAATCATTATCCTAAGGGTCTGAGAACAGTGTAATAAATACAAAAGGCACTGGCGTATGATTACTGTTCAGGCTATTACAAAACCCTTATAAAAGTTTGGCTCAAGCAAAACAAGGTACCCAACTGCGTTTTGTTCGAGCTTTAAACCAAATCAAAGATTTAGGAAAGCACGAAAAGCTTGCAGTTTCCAAAGACAGCATCTTAGGTCGCCGTCAACATACAGCGAGATTCCCTGTGCTAAAAAACGCAGGAAAGATGATTTTTTCGTCCTCTTTAAGGGCGAAAAAGAAGGAAACCCTCGTCGGGGATTCCCTTACTTTACTTCAAACTAACTTTTCCAATACACTGAGGCGGTACGAAAAACGTGCCGTCTATTTTTATTTTCGGTCTTAAAACCACCCGCCGTTAACCGACAGTGTTTCACCCGTAATATATGCCGAATCATCGTGTGCAAAAAACGCAACCGAATATGCAACTTCATAAGGTTTTCCCATTCGTCCTACAGGGATTTCCTCGCAGATTGCCAAAAGCTCATCCTCCGACAGATGGGAATTCATCTTTGTATCAATAAGACCCGGACACACGCAGTTTACCGTAATTCCGCTTGGTGCAAGCTCCTTGGCAAGTGCCTTTGTAAAACCGATAAGAGCAGCCTTTGATGAGGAATATGCCACCTCGCAGGAAGCACCCACCTGTCCCCACACAGAGGAAATATTGATAATCCTGCCCCACTTATTATGTACCATATTTTCCGATGCTTTTTTACTACACAGAAAGGCACTTTTAAGGTTTATATTATGGACTCTTTCCCACTCTTCCTCGCTTGTATCACACATCATCATAACGGAGGATACCCCTGCATTGTTTACAAGTATATCTACGTTTCCAAATCCGTCTGACAGCGTGCGGAACATATTGTCAACTTCTTTTTCCTTTATCAGGTCAGCCTGCACGTATGCTGTATTTACGCCATACTCACGTGACAGCAGGGTGGCAAGCTTTTGTGCTTGTTCAGGCTTTGAATTTGTGTGCAAAGCTATATTATATCCGCTTTGAGCAAGCTTTACTGCTATTGCCTCTCCTATTCCACCTGTTGCGCCTGTTACAAGTACATTTTTCATTGCAGTCACCTCTTACTTTGCCGAAAACAGCACAAAACCCACCGTATTTATTGCGAAATTTGCAAACATATGGGTGAACCACGAGCTGTAGATATTTTCATTTTTTTCGTTGAGAAAATTAAAAATTATTCCGCCGCATACAAGTCCCAACATAACTATAACCGTCAGAAGTACATCAAACATTCCCAAGGTCATACCTGCGTGGTAAAACGCAAAAAGAACGGGGCTGAATATGTATGCAAAGGTGCGTGTGGTGTACTTTTTCATAATGATAAAGCCAAAGCCCCTGAAGAAAAATTCTTCAAGGAAGGAATTCATCACCGAAATATACAATGCCACATACAAAAAATTATCTTTTGTTATCCCCATACCGGCTTCAAGAGTGCCCGTTACTGCGGAAAAATCGAAAAAGTCCCGTGTAAGAAAATATCCTACCGTTATTACGGCATATATTCCAAGTCCTAGCAACAGGGAAAGACCAAGACCTTTACCTTTGGGCTTAAACAAGGCTTTGAAATCGGCAAAGGCTTCCCTATTGAACACAAAATAAAGCAAGGGTAACACAAGGAAAAACAGTATTTTTATAGGTATTTTTAAAAAATAGGTTGGATGCACAAAGGCATCAACATATGTAATCCCCGCCGAAAAAACAAGGAGTGCAAATATGATATAAAAGCTGCTTCTGTTAATAATCCTTCTCATATTTACACTCCTTACACTCTATTTGATTGAGTAGAAACGGCAAGCATTGTTATATGTTATTGAGCAAAACTCCTCTGCCGTAATGCCAAGCAATTCTCCGCACTTTTCGGCGGTAAACATAATGTAGTCAGATCTGTTCATTTCGCCTCTATGAGGAACTGGTGTAAGATAAGGACAGTCGGTTTCAACAAGAATCCTGTTTATACCGTCGTTGTGAAGCTCACGAAGTGACTGCACTATTTCCACAATCTTACGTGCGTTTTTGAAGGTGGTAACGCCATTGACGGAGATATAATACCCCATCTTCAGCACTTCCTTTGCCATTTCTACCGAGCCTGAAAAGCTATGCACCACGCCCTTGACATTTGGGTATTCCTTCATTATCTCAAGCACATCCCCATGTGCTTCTCTGTCGTGAATTACAACAGGAGCACCAAGCTTTTGAGCAAGTGCCATCTGTGCTCTGAAGCAAACCTTCTGTTCTTCCTTTTCTTCAGGCGTCCAGTAATAGTCAAGTCCTATTTCGCCGATAGCACGCACCTTGTCGTTTTGGGTGTACATTTTTTCAAGCTCCTCTAACCAACAAGGATTTTCCATATCCCTTACCGCATCAGAAGGGTGAACGCCAACGCTTGCGTACACAAAATTATACTTCTGTGCCAGCTCCACACTTTTTCTGCTTGAAGCAAGGCTTGCACCGATGTTGCATATTTTTTCAACACCAAAGGAATGAACCTGCATCAGAATATCGTCACGCACGCCATCAAACTTTTCATCATCGTAATGTGCGTGTGAGTCAAATATTGTCATCTTATTTCAGAGCCTGCGGGAATTTCGTTGTCAAGGAAGTTTACAAAAAGCTTGTCCCCTGCACTTGCCGCAAGAATCATACCGAAGGATTCAACACCGCGAAGCTTAACGGGCTTAAGGTTTGCAACAAGTGCAACATTTTTGCCTATAAGCTGTTCGGGTGTATATGCCTTTGCAATTCCAGACACTACCTGTCTCTTGTTTCCGCTTCCGTCGTCAAGCTGTAAGCAAAGAAGCTTATCGGACTTAGGAACAGGCTCACATTCAAGAACCTTTGCGCATATAAGCTTAACCTTGCAGAAGTCATCAATGGTAATTTCAGACACTTCTTCAGTCTTTTCTTCAGCCTTTGCTTCGGACTTAGCCTTAGCTGCCTCGATCTTGGCCGCCGCCTTTTCTGCCGCAAGTCTATCTGCTTCAAGACGTGCATTGAATTCCTTTTCGTCTATTCTCATAAAGAGAGGCGTGGGAGCCTCAGTTACCTTTGCACCGTTCTCATACTCATAGCCAAACTTTTCCGCATCCGACCAGTTTTGTATTTTAAGCTGAGTTTTATTGTCAGCCGAGCAAATCTGAGTCATAATTGTATCGGCTGCCGCAGGGATAAAGGGTGCAAGCATTATTGCACAAATTCTGATACCTTCAACAAGGTTATAAAGAACGGTTGAAAGTCTGTCCTTCTTTGTTTCGTCTTTACCGAGAACCCAAGGTGCAGTTTCGTCAACATACTTGTTAAGTCTTCTGAGCACTGCCATAATTTCATCTGTAGCATCTGCAATATGAAGTGTTTCTATAGCCTCTGTTACCTTCTTGTATCCATTTTCAACTGTGGAAATAAGGTCGTTGTCAAGCTCGGGGTCAACCTCGCCTGTCTTTGGAATAACACCGCCGAAATACTTATTGACCATAGCAACCGTTCTATTGACAAGGTTTCCAAGAGTATTAACAAGGTCGGAATTGAATTTATTTACAAGCATTTCGTAGGTAATTGAGCCGTCATTGAGGAAGGGCATTTCGGCAAGAGTATAATATCTTACACCGTCTGTGCCGATAAGGTCTGCAAGGTAGTCTGCATACATTACGTTGCCCCTTGATTTTGACATCTTGTCCATACCCGAAAGAAGCCATGGGTGACCGAGTATCTTCTTGGGCATAGGTTCACCAAGAGCCATAAGTATAACAGGCCAGTAAATAGTATGGAATCTTAAAATATCCTTACCTATAATCTGCAAATCTGCAGGCCAGTTCTTCTTATACAAATCGCTGCTTTCATCTACATCATAGCCAATAGCCGTTATGTAGTTGATAAGTGCATCCATCCATACGTAAATAACGTGACCGGGGTCAAATTCAATAGGCACGCCCCACTTGAAGGTGGAACGGGAAACACAAAGGTCCTGAACACCGGGCTTTATGAAGTTATTTATCATTTCCTTCTTTCTTGCCTCGGGAACAACAAAGTCGGGATGTGTATCAAGGTATTCTTCAAGAGGCTTCTGATACTTTGAAAGCTTGAGGAAATACGCCGATTCCTTTGCACGTGTAACATCTCTGCCGCAGTCGGGACATTTGCAGTCCTTTGCCTGTGTATCTGTCCAGAAGCTTTCGCAGGGAGTACAGTACCAGCCTTCATACTCGCCCTTATAGATGTCGCCCTTATCGTACAGCTTCTTGAAAATTTTCTGTACTGCCTTAACATGGTAATCGTCGGTGGTACGGATAAATCTGTCATAGCTGATATTCATCTTTTCCCAGATTTTCTTCATTTCGCCTGTGATGTTATCAACATACTGCTGTGGTGAAATGCCGCTTTCTGCCGCCGCATTTTCTATTTTCTGACCGTGCTCGTCAGCTCCCGTAAGAAACAGAACATCATAGCCACAAAGTCTCTTATAGCGTGCTATGCAGTCGGTGAGAATCATTTCATAGGTGTTACCTATGTGAGGCTTTCCCGATGTATAGGGAATGGCAGTTGTGATATAATACTTTTCTTTCATTTTATCTACTTCCTTTCGGATTATTCTACATTATTGTCATTATGTGCCGTATACAGCACCTTTGATATGTCCTTTGATACCATTTCCTTGGTATACAAATACTTTGAAAACATTGTTATACACAAAAACATATAGGGAATTGTGTACATAACAAATAAAAATCCAAACGTAAACAGCGACAGCACAAAAAGCGGCAGGAAGCTAAAAACAAGCTTTGTCATTTCTCTTTTTGACGATGCACAGCACATATTTGCCGTGAAAAAGCAATTGGTTACGGTATCCTCAGGTCTTTCAACGGTAACGTAAATACCTACAAAAACCTTTGACGACAGAATTACGCCAACGGCTATCAGAATTACAAACACCGTTTCCAGCAAAAGAAATAATGCATCATACCCGAACACCGAAAGGGTCTTTCCGAAAATGCCCTGTGTATAATATCTGCCGTTGAATACTCCCAATGCTACAGCAGGAATAAAATACAAAAAGCTTTTCCAAAGAGCATACAGCGCTGTTTTATAGCTTCGCACAAGCATTTTAGAGCTTTCAAAAGCAAAAAACACATCCGGAAGCCTTGAACGCTCATTCTTCAGTGCATTGATTTCAAAATTGAAAATACCATACACTACAGGTATCATTATATACAAGGCTATAACTGCAAATACCGAAAACCACAAAAGTCCAAGGTACTCATTATTGCCAAGCATTATAAACGCCGCCGCAACGCCCGAGCCGAACTGCATCAGCCCGAAATACACCGCCCCTGCCATAAGAAATGCAAATATATGGCTTAACCAGTCACGGTACAGCAGCTTTCTTGCAGTACGCTTGAAGAATCTGCGGCGCTTGCCCGCAGACTGATAATACTGCTGTGTCAAGCTGTTCCCTCCTTTGGCGTTTTTTCTATTATTTGGATTTTTTCTCTGTTTATGCCTTATGCACCGTTTTTCCCTTAAAAAGGGTGTACAAAAGCTTTCCTTCGCCGTCGATAATTTCGTCGGCACCTGCAGGAACAGTATTTGTAATATCCCTTATTTTTTAGTTTTCAATTACAACAATACTATCTGCATTTTTTTCGTACAGCTTAATTTTACATTCTTTATTACTGTAATAATCACACCGTATTAGCTGTTAAAACTGTTCATTGCTTTATCAGTTTCACCTTTATTCATAAGAACAAGTGCCTGGCAAACATCGTCGAATCTTCCCTGCAATGCTTTCATTTCGTCTTCGGAAAAATGTGAAAGCACCCAGTCTGCAAGCACCATTTCGGGATGGGGCTTCTTACCTACGCCCATTTTTATTCTCTTGAATTCCTCTGTTCCGAGGCACTCAATTATGGATTTGATGCCGTTATGACCGCCTGCACTTCCCTTTTTCTTGATTTTGAAAGTGCCGGGTTCAAAGGAGGTATCGTCAAAAACCACGGTAATGTTTTCGACAGGTATTTTATAAAACTTTGCTGCCTTTGATACAGCCTGTCCCGACAAATTCATAAAAGTCTGGGGAAGCATCAGCAATGTTCTGTTACCGCCTATCACAGCTTCTCCCACAAGTGCATCAAATTTAGCTGTTGTAATACTGCAATTCCACTTTTTTGACGCATAATCAAGTGTCAGAAAGCCTGCATTATGGCGGGTTGTCTTATATTTATCTCCGGGATTTCCAAGCCCCACTATCATATGGGTTATAGGAGTTTTGGGGTCTTCTTTTTTTTCTATTTTCCTGAAAAGGTCAAAAATATCCATTGCTTTCTCTTTCTTTTTTAATCTTTAAGTACAAACGCCATTTCAAACAGCTCTTTTGCACGCAGGATGTTCCCCGAGACATAAAGATATCCCATAAGAGCCTCAAAGCCCGTAGCACGTCTATACTGTATAAGCTCGCCGTGCTTTGGCGTAAAATGGGTTTTTGCGTTGCGTCCTCTCTTAAAAACGCTCATTTCCTTTTCCGAAAGAGCATCAAGAATACGCTCCACACCGTCGCTTTGCGCTTCGCAGGTGATAATTGCCTTTGAAGCACGTACAAGTGCTCCCGGCTTTACTTCGCCGCTGAAATTAAGCACATAGTCCCGTGCAAAAAGCTCCATTACCGCATCACCCATATACGCAAGGGCAAGTATGGGAAAGCTGTCGGGATTTTTATTTTCTGCGAAAAAGCCTATCTGCGTTCTATTTACACTCTCTTCCATTTAGCACCCTGAGGAGTATCCTCAATAACAATACCTTTTGCTTTTAAATCGTCTCTGATTTTGTCAGCTGTCGCCCAGTCCTTAGCCTTCTTAGCTTCGGCACGTTTAGCCACAAGTCCATCAATTTCAGCATCCTCGTCGCTGTTTTCGCTTGCCTTTATTTCAAAGCCGAAAAGTGTAACAAGCTCCATATAGATTTCCTTAGTCTTTTCAAGGAATTCAAGAGAAAGGTTGTCATTTGCAAGAGCCTTATTTATATCACGTGTAAGCTCAAAGATTGCCGCAATACCGTCCGCGGTATTGAAATCGTAGTCAAGAGCCTCGCACATCTGTGTTTTTCTTCCATAGAAGCCTTCAAGAAGCTTGTTTTCTTTCTCGGTAATTGTTCCTGTACCATTTTCCTTTGCAACCTTGATTCTGAAGGTGAGGTTTTCTTCGCAGGTGTGGAAGCGTTCAACGCTTGTCTTTGCCTGATTCATAGCCTCAACGCAGTAGTTGACGGGGCTTCTGTAGTGTGCAGAAATAATAAAGAATCGGATAGCTTCGTAGCCGTAAACCTTTGCAACGTCTCGTACCTTAAAGGAAATGCCGCTCTTTGACATCTTCTGTCCATCGGTAAGGATATATGCATTATGGAGCCACATTTTTGTAAATGTAGTATCTGCACAGCCCTTGCAGTCATTATAGCTTTCGGACTGAGCAATTTCGTTTTCGTGATGAGGGAATGCAAGGTCCTCGCCGCCTGCGTGAATATCAATGTTATTGCCGAGATACTTCTTGCTCATTGCGGAACACTCGATATGCCAGCCAGGTCTTCCGTTACCCCAGGGAGATGCCCAGTATGGCTCGCCCGGCTTTGTTGCCTTCCAGACCGCAAAGTCCAACGGGTCTTCCTTGATGTCGGCAACGTCAATTCTTGCACCGCTGATAAGGTCGTCAATATCCTTGTGGGACAGCTTGCCATAGCCCTTGAATTTTCTTGTTCTGAAGTATACGTCGTAGTCTTCCTTTGATTCATCGGGCTTTACAGCATAAGCGTAGCCATTGTCAACAAGAGTTTTTACGATGTCAATAATTTCGTCGATGTTCTCGGTTGCTCTTGGATGATTTGTGGCAGGCTTTACGCCAAGTCCCTTGGCATCGGTAAAATATTCTGCTATATACTTTTCCGCAACTTCCTTTACCGTTATGCCTTCCTCGTTGGCACGCTTAATCATCTTGTCGTCGATGTCGGTAAAGTTCTGCGTAAAGTTTACTTTATATCCTCTGTATTCAAGATATCTTCTCAAAAAATCGAACACCACAAAGCATCTTGCATTTCCAACGTGGAAATAGTCGTATACCGTAGGTCCACAGGCGTACATCTTTACAGTTTCGCCGTCAAGGGGCACAAGTTCTTCGTACTGTTTTGTCATTGTGTTATACAGTTTCATTTTTCTACACTCCTATAGATAGTCTATGTGACACTGTGATATGTTACTTTTCTTAAAAGAAAAGTAACCAAAAAAACTTTATTTTGGCTATCGCCGTTTAATTAAAAGTATCTAAAGTAAATCTCAATCTTATTCCTGTCGTGTGTTTTTCTCCGCAAGCTGTTTTTCAAGAGCTTCAATACGCATATACATTTTGCAAAGCTCCTGTGACACAGGGTCTGGAATATGAATCTGGTCAAGGTCATTTTTAGCAGGACAGTCATCGCTTTTTTTGTTACGTGAGCCCGCAAAAATCATTCTTGCCGGAACACCCACAGCCGTTGCGCCCTCGGGAACTGTATCAAGCACCACAGCACCTGCCGCAATTTTTGCGTTATCGCCTACGGTAAAAGGACCCAGCACCTTTGCTCCCGAGCCGACCATTACGTTATTTCCGAGGGTGGGATGACGCTTGCCCGTATCCTTTCCCGTACCGCCTAAGGTAACGCCCTGATATATTGTGCAGTTATCTCCCACTATCGCCGTTTCGCCGATAACAACGCCACTTCCATGGTCGATAAGAAGTCCTTTTCCAATTGTGGCGCCGGGATGTATTTCAATGCCTGTCATAAAACGCGCAAACTGGCTTATCCAGCGTGCTATAAATTTTCTGTTATGCTTATAAAACCAATGGGAAAACCTATGGTAAATTACAGCGTGAAGTCCCGAATAAAGAAAGAATATTTCAGCACTGCTTCTTGCTGCAGGGTCTCTTTCTTTTATGGAACGTATATCATATCTCAGTCTATCGAACACAGACAGCACCTCTTTAAATTGTAATATATTTCTTGTATGCCATTATATACTGCATACCCGAGTAGATGGTGAAGAACACCATTACCGACATACAGATGTATGTAAGAGGTGTACACGCTGCTAATTTTTCAAGCCCCAGAGCCGAGAATATTACAGGCTCCAAAATAAGCAATTCTACAAATATACACTGTGAGAAGGTCTTTATTTTACCCGGCATTGCCGCTGCAATTACAACTTTTTCGCCTGTTACCGCAATAAGTCTTATTCCGCTTACCGCAAGCTCTCTGAAAACAGTAATTGCCGTCGCTATAACCAGCCAAAGTCTCAGGCTGTCATACACATAAATGCCTGCCATAAGTGCGCCGATAACCATAAACTTATCTGCAAGCGGGTCCATAAACTTACCAAAGCTTGTTACAAGGTTATGCTTTCTTGCAATTTTGCCGTCAACAAAATCTGTTATTGCAGCACCCAAGAAAAGCACGGCGGATACTATGTAAAGCGAAAGTCTTACCCCAGCATTTTCCATATTTTTGGCGAGCATTATACTTACCATAAACAGCGGTACCATAATGATTCTTATTATCGTCAGCTTATTTGGAAGATTCATATTTTTCCAAGCATTCATAATTCAAATCCGTCCTTTCATACAATTACTTCGCCTAAGAGGTCATAGTCCAAAACCTCTGTGATTTTTACGTTGACAAACTCACCATCGCCGATTTTTCTCGCTTTGGATGAAAAATATACCTTACCGTCAATTTCGGGGCTATCATATTTACTTCTGCCGAAATACACGCCAGATGCCTTATCGTAGCCCTCGCAAAGCACCTCAAGCATTTTACCTACCTGCTTTTGGTTGAATTTTTCGTGTATTTCAAACTGATTCTGCATCAAACTATCGTATCTTCTCTGCTTTGTCTTTTCGGATACTATTCCCTCTTTGATATTCGCCGCAGGCGTTCCCTCTTCACTGGAAAATTGGAACACGCCCAGACGCTCAAATTTTACTTCCTTCAAAAACTCTGCAATTTCCGCAAATTCTTTATTGCCTTCACCCGGAAAGCCCACAATAACCGTTGAACGTATTGCAATACCCGGAACTGTATCTCGAAGCAGCTTTATTCTTTCTCTGATAAGCTCACCATTACCTCTGCGGTTCATAAGCTTAAGCACCTTGTCTGAAATATGCTGTATAGGAAGGTCAACGTATTTTACGATTTTGTCCTCCTCTGCAATTGTCTTTGCAAGGCTCTCGGTAATTTCCTCAGGATAGCAGTAAAGAATTCTTATCCACTTTATTCCGTCAATCTTACAAAGCTCCCGAAGAAGCTTATCAAGGCTGTAAGTGCCGTACAAATCAAGTCCGTACCGTGTGGTATCCTGCGAAACAAGGATAATTTCCTTTGCTCCAAGTGCAACCATTTCCTTCGCTTCCGCAATAATATCCTCCATAGGTCTGCTTCTAAATTTTCCGCGAAGATAAGGAATGATACAGTATGTACATCTGTTATCACAGCCCTCGGATATTTTAATATATACGGAATACTCTGGAGTTGTCACAACTCTGTCTCCGCCCATAGATGAATTTTCGGGAAGTGTTACACAGCTGTACTTTGGTGCTTCTCTTTCTCCGCCGTTTTCATATGCATATTTTACGGCTTCTGCGATTTTTTCAATATCGCCCACACCCACAATTGCATCAACTTCAGGCATAAGCTCGAAAATTTCTTCTTTATATCTTTGTGCAAGACAGCCCGTTACGACAATGCCCTTTAAGTGTCTGTTTTCTCTGAGCCATGCTACGTCGAGAATTGTTTCTATTGCTTCCTGCTTTGCACTTTCAATAAAGGCACAGGTGTTGACAACCACAACGTCGGCATAAATGTCTTCTTCGACAATTTCTATATCGTTTTTCAACAGCATTGCCAGCATCACTTCGGAGTCAAGAAGGTTCTTGGGACATCCCAGCGACACAAATGCACACTTTATGCTCATGTTTATTTCCTTTCTGTAAACATAATTACCCTTTTTAAAACTTTTCATTATATCATACCACAATTCAAAGAAAAATTCAAGTGCTAAATACATTTATTTAAATATTTTTGAAAATAAAATATTTTTTTAATTGTTGTAACTGTCAACAATTTTTTTGGTATTAACATAATGAAAACACAAAACAGGCATAATTCAAACAAGAATATAATATAATATTCCGTCATTGAGAAAGGAAGGTTAATTATGAGCATTAAAAACAGACGCATATATGTACTTTTAACAGGCTTTCGCGACACAGGCTCAAAGCTTTTAAGAGCCTTTACGGGATGCCGTCACACCCACGCATCCATCGGACTTGAAGAGGATATGAACACCTTTTACAGCTTTGTCTACAAGGGCTTTATCGTTGAAAAGATTGTAAGATATTTAAAACCCGATTCAAAACCCTACAGCTGCAGGCTGTACGAGCTTAAGGTTACGGAAAAGGTATACAATGCCGTTAAAAAGGTAATTGAAGGCTTTATCAACGTAAAAAGCAAGCTATCCTATTCAAAGCTTGGCGTTGCAATGTGTCTTTTCAAAATTCCCTACAGAAAAAAGTTCAGTTATTTTTGCTCTCAGTTCGTTGCAGAGACGCTTCGCCGTTCAAAGGCTGCAAAGCTTGGACGTGACAGCTCACTGTATTTTCCAGAGGATTTACCCTGCATATCAGGACTTAAGCTGTTATTTACCGGCAATCACAGAGAGCTGTTCAACAAATACTGCGTCAGCTTAAGTATCGTCTGACGGAAGTTTCTACCTAAATTCACCATATTTTCTCGGGGCTGTCCCAAAAAACAGCCTCCTTTTTTTATCCTATATGTAAACAATACGCTCTCATACAAATTACCACTTGAAATTATCCGAATTTTATGATATAATTGCCGTATATCAATGAAAATAAGGATGTGATTCTTTGAAGAAAACACGTTTAACTGCACTGTTATGCGGAGTATTGTGTGTTTCTGCACTTATATTTGCCGCAGCAAGTGTAACAGCCTCCACAGACACCGATCCGTTAATTACACTGAGCTATCTTGAAAAGGTAGCGTTTCCCAAGTTTAAGGATGACGTTCTTGCTTCTGTTCCAAAGCCTGAGCCTGCTCAGCCGACAGCAACCCAAAACGTAAGCGCTTCCTACAGCGTCATAGAGGTTCTGAAGGATCAGACAGTCCTTGCAGGCTCTGTATGCGAGATTATCGTGCGCCCCGGAAGCAGTGCTGTATGCGTATCCCCCTTTGAGGATCAGGGCATTGCCGACATAACATTGGGCAGCGAAATACTTAACGGTACCGAAATACCCATCAATTCCTACTGTATAATTCCAAGAGGAAACGACGGCAGAGGCATTAAGATTTTAAGTGAAAAAGCATATATAATGATTAGAGGTGACTATACAATTGGCTAACAAGAAAAAGGACACAAAGAAAATCGCAGTCAGAGTAATTGCAATCGTTCTTGCCGCGCTGTTTGTGCTTGGCGGTATTGCTGCAATCCTCCCCTTCTAAGCTGCATATTATTTACGGCATATGGTCTTGAGAATAAGGTTATGCGCCGAAAATTCAGGGTGATTATATGAAAAAAACAAGGCTTTATGTGTTTCTGCTGATGTTGCTTACCCTTTCCTTATGCTGCTTTGCAAAGGAAGACTATGTTCGTGTAGGACTAAGCTTCGGAAAAAGTGCCGTAAAAACTGCCTCCTTTTCCTTTGGTTCGGGATTTCAGGCGGGCTACATTAACGAAGAAGGTTCTTTTACCCCTGCTATGTTTTTCGCCTCCAATTCAATACGGGCAGAAAGCACAAGCGCAGGAACATTTAAAATATCTGACGCCGAAAGCGGCGGTACTCTTTTTGAGTGGCAAAAAGGCAAGGAGGCAGTTATCTGCCCAAACGGCTCTGACAGAGCTTCGGCTTACACCCTTTACAGCGGTGTAAAGTATCCGTATTACATTATTCTTTCATCAAATTCTGACGGTAGCTTCAATGTTATAAACTACGTTGAAACAGAGCAGTACATAAAGGGCGTGCTTCCCGGAGAGGTTTACCCCAGCTGGCACCAAGAGGCTCTTAAATCTGCCGCTGTTGCCACAAGAACATTTACCTACTACAGCCGCGGTGGAAAGCACAAAGCAAACGGCATTGACCTTTGCAAAACCACCTGCTGTCAGGTTTACAGTGGCATTTCAAAGTGCACTGCCACAACAAACAAGGCAACCGATGACACCAAGGGTCAGGTTCTTCTTTACAACGGCAAGCTTATTACTGCAGTATACCACGCAATCAGCGGCGGTATCACCGAAAGTGCCGCAGGTGCATGGGGCTCAAGTGCCGCACTTTATCCCTATCTTACAGTAGTCGAGACGCCTTTTGAAGATTATTCAAGTCTGTCCAACGGTGCCTGGAGCAAATTTGTGACCGACAGTGCTCTGTCATCGCTTGTTGCTTCATCCTCATTCAAAAACAAAATTTCCACCGACATTAAATCCATTACCGTAAACGACACAACCCCGGGATATCTTAACAACGTCGTTCTTACCGACACCTCAGGTGCAAGTGTTGAGCTTAAAACATCTAGTCAGGTTCGCTCCTTCTTTTCAAAGTACGCCATCAGTGCAAACTTTACTTTAAAGCGTACCTATCTTCCAACCGACAGCGGTTATGCAACGGCTGTTATAAGTGCCGACGGTACATATTCCACAAGCCCAGACAAGGCTGTATATTATCTTACCGCCGACGGCAAAAAGTCCTCTGCGGGTGTTTCGGGAGGCTACCTTCTTGACGGCAAGGGCTACGGACACGGTGTGGGACTGAGCCAGTACGGCAGTCAGTTTGCCGCAAAGGCAGGTTACACCTATACAGAAATTTTAAGCATTTACTATCCTGGAACGGTTATAGCAAACTACTCCACCTTAAACTAAATCAGGCAAAGGAATGAATTTATTTTGAGAATAAACATTGTATCGGGCGATGCTATGGTGAGCTACGACAAGGAGCTTGGCTTCAAGGCATGTATCCCCTTTTCGGAATCGATGATAAGCGGAAAGGTCACCGAAAAAGAGCCCTTCAGTCAGGGATTTATGACAGAAAGAAGCCGTGCTCTATCGATTTCCCTTGATAAGTACAAAAAAAGATTTGCCCAGCAGCTTTTGAAATTGCGTTCCACAGATGATGTACACGTATACTTTGGCGAGGATTTATTCTGCCAGCTCAATCTAATTACCCTTCTTGCATATCTTGAAAGAATCGGAGTTTCAAAGGTAACTTACCACGTTATTTTTGAGGATGAAATGAGGGAAACGGCGTTAATTGAAAACGTCGAAACACAGGGCTTTGGCGAAATATATCGCACGGTACTGATAGACCATACCACAACAGGCACAAGCCTTGAAATCACAAACAAGGCAATTATGCTTTACAGCGACTATCTTGACGACAACGGCGCTCTTGCCACCTTCATAAAGGCAAATCCCGACGACACGGTGCTTCAGCTCACCTTCAAGCTCATCAAGCAGTATGCTCAGTACGGCTTAAGCGACGTTCAGTGTGCGGAGGTTATCGGCAGAGTGAGAAGCTCTATAAGTGAGCAGCAGTAATCAAGCTTTTAATTTATTTAGCAAAAATCCCCAAGCCTAAGCTTGGGGATTCTTCATATTCAATTACTTTGCGTAATCAACTTTACGGTTTTCGCGGATAATCATAACCTTAATCTGACCGGGATATTCAAGCTCGTTTTCAATCTTCTTGGCAATATCTCGTGCAAGGAAGG
>JAZRKT010000068.1:0-2021 GCA_045646465.1 Eubacteriales bacterium
GAAATGGCTTGCAAGGCTGAACACGGTAACAGACATTCGGCTCATATCCATTCCAAGAATGTTGACCACCTCACACGCTTCGCAAGAGCTGTTGAAACAACTATCTTTGTTAAAAACGCTCCCAGCTATGCAGGTATCGGCGCAGGCGGCGAAGGTTATACCACCTTTACTATTGCAGGTCCTACAGGCGAAGGTTTGACAGCGGCTCACTCCTTCACACGCCAGAGAAGATGCGTACTTGTAGACGGCTTCCATATTGTATAGCGGGGACCGCCCCACGGCGATATTCGCAGGCAGCCTTTGCTGATATTTAGTCAATGGTGCCCGTGAAGGTCGTATTTCCGTCGATAAGGAGGACGGAAATACTGTTTTGGGTTCGTTTTCTGCATCAGTATTATGCATGACGGATTATCCGTCTTTGAGCCTAAACAACTCAAAGACTGCAGAAGAAAGGAAAAGCAAATGAAAGCATTTGGAATGATAGAAGTATACAGCTTTACAACTGCGGTTGTGGCTGCGGATATTATGGCGAAAACGGGCAACATTAAGGTTATAGCCTTTGACAGAAACAGACCCTTCAATCCCGGTTTTCCCGTACCGCTGATTATGGCGGCGAAAATCGAGGGAAATGTTGCCGACGTTAAGGCAAGTGTTGAAGCGGCAAAGGCTTATGCCGAAGGCAAGGGACACTATATTGTATCCCATATTATCCCCAGTCCCGGCGAGGATGTTGACAAGATGACATATCTTATGGACATCAACAAGGACAAGTTCAACAAAAAGCTCCCCAAAAATTTTAGAGGAGCAGAGGACGTTCTTGAGGTTGAAGGTGCAAGTGCCATAGGTCTTCTTGAGGTATCGGGACTTACTGCTTCAATAGTGGGTCTTGATGAAATGGTAAAGACGGCAGAGGTAAGACTTGTTCACACCGAAAAGCGTCTTGGCGGACGTCTTGTCACACTTGTTATTGCAGGCAAGGTTGATGCGGTTACAAGTGCACTTGAAAAGGGCAAGGTTATAACTGAGCCTTACAGTCCCACATACGGCTGTGAGGTTATAGCAAATCCTCATCCCGAGGTGCTCAAGTTCTTTGATATGACGTGCGGACTGAATGAGGCAGAATAATTCCTTAACACCGTAGAAAAGAGGAAAACACAATGTATGATGAAAAAGTAATCGCCGAGGCTGTTTTACGCGCCATTAAGCAGATAAACAGCACCGACGAAGACAGCGACATAAAGGTAGGCGTATCGGCAAGACACGTGCATCTTTCAAGAGAAGACCTTGACACACTTTTCGGCAAGGGCTTTGAGCTTACCAAGAAGAAGACACTTATGGGACGCGAGTATGCCTCAGACCAGCAGGTAACGCTTGTGGGTCCGTCGCTTAGAGCTATAGAAAACGTAAGAGTTTTAGGTCCTGTAAGAAAGAACACACAGGTTGAAATTTCAAGAACAGATACCTTTGTTCTCAAGGTAAGTCCTCCCGTTCGTCCCTCAGGCGACATCAAGGGAAGCGAAAAGCTCGTGCTTGTAGGTCCCAAAGGCTCGGTATACCTTAACGAGGGCGTAATTATTGCCAACAGACACATCCACTTAACTCCCGAATATGCGCAAAAGAACGGCATCAACGACGGAGATTACGTTGACGTGCTTGTTGAAAGCATAAAGCCTACCAAGTTCTTTGACGTTCAGGTAAGAGTAAGAGACGATTTCAATGTGGAAATGCACATTGACACGGACGATGCCAATGCCTGCGGCATAAAGAACGGCGACAAGGTAAAGATTATAAAAAAATAACCGCCTTTTCGGCGGTGTGAAGGGTACGGAAAGCCGTACCCTTTATTATTTTGTAGTTTGAGCAATTGTTATCTACAGTATAACATCAGCACCCCAAAAAGTTAAGAATATTTTTGATGCTTTGGCGGATAATAGTAACAGAAAAGAAAGGAGTGATGAGGTGTGTCGGACCTAAGACATCCCAAGGTTTTCAGGACGGCGGTGCGCATTGAACAGACTGCG
>JAZRKT010000069.1:0-19852 GCA_045646465.1 Eubacteriales bacterium
CATTTACAAATAAGAAATATTTAGGAACCTTATGTTTTGCAATAGATGCATATCCGTATTCCTTCATTTCTTTTTCGTCAGCTGTTTCACCCTTGTGGAGAATTATCCAGGCACAGCATTCTTCACCATATTGTTCATCGGGAACACCAACAACCTGAACATCACGAACCTTAGGATTGGTAAGGTAGAATTCTTCGATTTCTCGTGGGTAAAGGTTTTCACCGCCACGGATAATCATATCCTTAAGTCTACCTGTAACCTTGTAATATCCGTCAGGAGTTCTCATACATATGTCACCGGAATGGAGCCAACCCTCGCTGTCGATAGCCTGCGCTGTTGCTTCGGGCATTTTGTAGTATCCCTTCATAATGTTAAAGCCACGGGCAACAAACTCACCGCTCTGTCCGTCAGGGAGCTCAAGACCTGTTTCAGGGTCAATAATTTTACATTCAACACCGGGGAACGCGCTACCAACAGTTTCAACGCGGTGATCAAGGTCCTCATTTACTTCACCCATAGTACAACCCGGTGAAGCCTCTGTCTGACCATAAACAGAAATGATTTCTCTCATATTCATTTCCACAGATGCACGGCGCATAAGGTCTGCAGGACAGTTAGCACCCGCCATAATGACAACTCTCATATGTCTGAAATCGGTCTTGTCAAAATCGGGGTGCTGCATCATTGCGATAAACATAGTGGGCACACCGTTAAAGGCTGTAATATGCTCCTGATTTATACAGGCGAGAGAAGATTTAGGCGAGAAATAAGGCATAGGACACATAGTTGCGCCGTGAGTCATCGAAGAAGTCATCGACAGCACCATGCCGAAGCAATGGAACATAGGCACCTGAATCATCATCCGGTCTGCAGTTGATAAATCCATATGGTCGCCGATATATTTACCGTTATTTACAACATTGTAGTGTGTAAGCATAACGCCCTTCGGGAAACCTGTAGTACCGGAAGTATACTGCATATTGCAAACATCGTGAATATCAACCTCGGCAGCCATTCGGTAAATCTTTTCAACCGGAATATCAGATGCTCTCTGCATTGCTTCGTTCCATTCAAGACAACCTGGCATCTTAAAGCCAACCGTTATTACATTTCTCAGCATAGGAAGCTTCTTACAATGCAAGGGCTTACCGGGAGTTGTGTTTTCGAGCTCAGGACAAAGGCGCTTAATTGCGTCTGCATAGTCAGAGTCCTTGAAGGAGTCAATCATAACAAGCGTATGTGTATCCGACTGCTTGAGTAAGTATTCAATCTCGTGAATTTTATAGGCTGTATTTACCGTTACAAGTACAGCGCCGATTTTTACTGTTGCCCAGAAGGTAAGATACCACTGAGGAATATTTGTAGTCCATATCGCAACGTGGCTTCCCGCCTTAACTCCCATTGAAACCAAAGCTCGTGCCACATCGTCAACATCGTCACGGAATTCAGAATATGTTCTTGTGTAATCAAGCGTCGTGTATTTAAAGCAGTACTGGTCAGGAAATCTGTCAACCATTTCATCAAGCACCTGTGAAAAGGTCTTTTCGATTACAATATCCTTTTTCCAAACATACTTACCTGTACCTGCCTCGTTGTACTGACAAGGTTTATAATTCTTATCAGGGTCTCCGAAGGATTCAAGATACTCAGCAAATTGAGGAAAAATAATATCAGGCTCGCCGATTTCTTCCATCCATTTAGGGTCCCATTCAAGGCTCATATATCCGTCATAGTTTACAGAACGAAGTGCATTCATAACCTCATTGAAAGGAAGCTCACCTTCACCCATAAGCGTATACTCTATTTTATCATCGTCGTGAATAGCATCCTTCATATGAACGTGCATAACACTTGCACCAAGGTTCTGGATGGATTTTTCCGCCTTTTCACCTGCAACCATACAGGTGTGGTAAACATCCCAAAGAGCACCCAGACTATCGCTAGCAAATGTACCGAGAAGCTCTTTGAGTTTATCAGTATTGGTAAACACACCCATAGTTTCTACAAGAAGAACAATACCTGCTTCTTCTGCTACAGGAATAAGCTTTTCAAGATTTGAAACAGCCTTTTCTACAGTAGCATCGGCATCTTTGGCGTAAACTCTGATATATGGGATTTTCATCGTCTTTGCAATGTCAATACAGTATTCAAGCTCATTAAGCATAGCCTGTTCATCACAGCCCGAAATATCACAGGCAGAGTCCATACACACAAGGTCAATGCCCGACTCATAGAGCTTCTTTTTTGTAGCTGAGCTGTTATACTTATCAAAAGCACCACCCTTGTCGGCAAAGCCTGTATTCGCAAGATCAGTAAGCTCAATACCTGAAAAACCGTACTCCTTGGCTGTGCTTATATATTCATCAAAATCACGGCAATTCCAGCCTTTGATTGAAAATGAAAGTTTCATTGGATTCATCCTTTCCAAAAGTTACGCGTTCTGTTCAAAAACCATCTTATTTACTGCACTTATGTACGCTCTTATGCTTGCCCCGATAATGTCTGTGGAAAGTCCGTTACCCGAGTAAACTTTTCCATCGGCTTTAAGCTTAACTATAGCATTTCCGATAGCCTCTGTACCCTGAGTTACCGACTGGATGCGGAAATCGTCAAGCTCATAGTGACTTCCGAGAATCTGTTCAATAGCAAGGAATGCCGCATCAATCGGACCGTCACCTATACAAACACCTGCGAGTATCTTGCCGTCCTTTTCAAGCTGTAAATTAGCAGTTGAACTAATAACATTACCGCTGTTTATTACATAAGAAACAAGCTTATAAGTAGCAGGAACCTGCATTGCGCTGTTGGCAACAATTGCATCAAGCTCACGCAGATTTATGCTCTTCTTTTTGGCTGAATTACTAAATTCCTCGTAAACCTTCTGTAAATCGTCCTCAGAAAGGTCGTATCCAAGTGAAACAACTGCATCGGAAAGTGTAGAAATATCGGTAAATTCATTAAGTGAATATCCGTCATTGGAATTCTCCTCAGACGAAGAAGCAGTAGCAAGAGCTTTGCCTTCGCAAATCCATTCAATCTGCTTTGCAACTCTATGAAATTCTGTCAGACTTACATCCACGCCCACTCCGAAAGAGTCTCCTCTTGCACGAATGATTTTAAGAATTGCTTCAAGTGAAGGAGAATCACACTTGCAGGATGCCGTTTTAATTTCATCTACACCTGACTTTGCTGCGGCAAATACGGTTGAAACCGCCATACCCAGGTTATCCGATGCGTTGATTGCTATTTTCACACCGGAAAGAGCTGAAATATCGTTCTTTAATTTAGTAATAAGCTCAGCAAATTCCTCCGTGGTTGTCTCGCCGGCAGTATCGCAGAGAGTTACGGTTGTAGCTCCAGCTTCAATTGCAGCAACGATTGCCTTGTTAAGAAAATCGTCTTCGCTTCGTGTTGAATCAACTGCAACAAATTCAATGTCATTGCATACAGATTTTGCTTTAGATACTAAATCTGAAATCATTTCAAGAATCTTATCCGGCTTCTTGTGGCAAACATATTCCATCTGAACTGTTGACATAGGAACATTTATCTGAAGTCGTGCTTTTTTTGCATTCTTAACAAGATCAAATGCCTCAGCAGCACCGTTTTCAGTAAGCGCAACAGGAATACAAACAGTACTGTTTTTTACACAGGAACAGATAGTTCTGACAAGAACGCTGTCGACCTTTGAGCCAGATACGGCAGCAAGCTCTATAACAGAAACCTTAAGCTTATCAAGAAGCTTTGCGATTTCAATTTTTTCTTTAAAGCTAAGGTTATATGCTCCTGCAGCCTGTTTAAGAGTCATGTCGGAAATAATCAGATTTTTCATAGAAATTTTCCTTTCTAAAATGCGAATTTACTAAAAAAATAAGTCCCTGAGTATAAACTCAGGGACAGAAAATTCTGCGGTACCACCCTATTTGCCGTCTTATGACGACCTCTCAACGAATTCAATCAAATTCTGCTCATATAACGGTGAGAACCGTAGCCACTTAATAGTATCCGTTCAGCAGCTCTGCTTTGGAACGAGGCTGTGCAAAACCGTACTGTACCGACTTCCACCAAACGCCGGCTCTCTGCAACATCCCGAAGATGCACATAATTCCTTCATTGCATTTAAAAGATGTTAGGATTATATCACACGTATCTTGATTTGTCAAGTACTTTTTTCAAAAAAACTAAAAAATGCCCGAAGTTAGAGCTTCGGGCATAATTTTATAAACTATTTACGTAATCAACAAGAATTGTTCTTAGAGTCTGTGGATCACAGTTACCCTTGAGCTCTTTCATACATTTTCCAAACAGAGCCATAAGTGCTTTTTCCTTACCGCCCTTAAAATCAGCAACAGATTTAGGATCGGCAGCTACCACTTCCTTAACGACCTTATCAATAAGTCCTGTGTCGTTAGAAATCACAAAGCCGTTTTCCACTGCATACTTTTCGGGCTCCACAAAGGAGTCGTCAAACATAACGGAAAGAATCTTTTTACCGTTAGCTCTTCCTACCTTACCATCGGAAACAAGCTTTATAAGTGCTCCGAGAGACTTACCGTTAAGTGTGAGCATATCATACGTCATCTGACGTGCGTTAAGAATGCTCATAACCTCTGAAATCATCCAGTTAGCGGCATCCTTAGCGCTGCCGCAAACGCTGTATGCATCTTCAAAACATTCACAAAGAGCAATACTCTTGGTAAGCTGTTCAGCATCATATTCGCCAAGACCAAGCTCGTCGATATAACGCGCCTTTTTAACCTCAGGAAATTCAGGTAAAGACTCTTTGATATTATCAAACCATTCATCATCGATTACAACAGGCATTACGTTAGGATCGGGAAAATAACGGTAATCCCCCGCTGTTTCCTTACTTCTCATAGCGAAACTCTTGCCTTTGATATCATCCCAACGTCGAGTTTCCTGAACAAGCACCTCTGTACCGTTTTCGATAGCATCAATGTGGCGTGCAGTTTCATACTCAATGGCACGCTTTATTGCCTCAATTGAGTTCATATTTTTCATTTCTGTACGCACACCGAGCTTATCGCTTCCTTCGGGACGAACGGAAAGGTTAACGTCGCATCTCATAGTACCGTGCGCCATTTCACATTCGGCAACCTTAGCATAACGAAGAAGTGTTTTAAGTCTTTCAAGATATGCTTCTACTTCCTCGGCACTTGAAAGATCGGGCTGGCTGACAATTTCGATAAGAGGAACGCTGGTTCTGTTGAAGTCAACGTGAGTAGTATCCTCTCTTATATCGTGAACAAGCTTACCTGCATCTTCTTCCATATGAATCTGCTTGATGCGAACTCCCTTTTTGCCCTTACTTGTTTCAATCTCAACAAGACCATTAACTGCAACGGGAGCAAACCATTGAGTGGTCTGATAAGCACAAGGCAAATCGGGATAGTAGTAGCTCTTTTTATCAAAGGTTGTAGTACGGTTAATGTCGCAGTTAAGCATAAGACCCGCCTTCATCCCGAAGTCTACAACTCTCTTATTTACAACAGGAAGCATACCCGGCATACCGCAGCAGGCAGGACATACGTGAGAGTTAGGCTCAGCACCGTAGGAATGAGCAGAGCAGGAACAGAAGATTTTTGAGTTGGTCGCAAGCTCTACGTGAACTTCAAGACCGATGACTGTTTCGTATCTCATCTTACATTTCCTCCTTAACTGCCATTTCTGCCGCTTCAAGCAAAGCAGCATCGGAAAATGCCTTACCTACTAACTGCACGCCTCCTGCAACAACCGCAGGAAGTCCTGTAATGGAAGCAGGTGCCGTAAATACGTTTTCCTTATAGCACATATAAATATCTTTTTTAACCTCAGCCTGAGTATATGAAAGCTTTGAGCAAGCAGGCATAATTACAGCATCATACTCGGCGAAAAGCTTTGCGAAAGCCTGACAGATTACTCTTCTTGTTCTGAGTGCCTTATCGTATACTTTCATATAGTTTTCGGTTGAAAGAGTATCTGAGCCGAAAAGAATTGCTGTTTTGAGAAGCTTTCCGAAAGCTTCTGTTCGGCTGTTTGTATAGAGCTCGTCAATATTGGTAAATTTTTCGCTTCTATAGCCATATTTTACACCATCATATCTTGAAACGTTGTTGCAAAGCTCAGCACTCATAAGAATGTTCCAGGCAGCTCGTGCCTTTACAATTACATTATCATCCACTTTGCAAACTTCTACGTCGTTCTTTTCTAGAGCTTTGCAGAATTCTTCAACCCTCTCAGCAACTTCACCGTCTGCCAAAGTCACAAGACTGTTAAGAACTGCAACCTTTTTAACAGTAGCACTTACTTTTTTTACTCGTTCACAGATGTCTTCAGGAAGACTGGTTCCATCCTTATCATCGTGTCCTGCTATTGTAGAAAGAACTTCACTGCAACCATTAACGGTCTTGGAAAGAATGCTGACAGTTTCGCCGGAGCAAGCTACAGGAACAGTGCCGTAACGTGAAACAGTTCCGTAAGTGGGTTTGATGCTTACAAGACCGCTTTGAGCGGCACTTCTGCGAACAGAGCCATTTACATCAAGACAAACCGCAGCAACAGCATCACCTTCTTCAAGAGCAAGAGATGATGCACTTGCAAGCTTGCCGTCCTTGGTACAAGCACCGTTATATGAGCTTTCACCCATAAGGTCAAGGGCAAATTCACCAACATCCGTTTTTCCTGAAATAGTATATCCTGCATCTTCAAGTCTCGTTACGGCTTCTGAATCAAACAGGCTCATATAACCGTCAAGCATCTTAGAACCCGATGCAGTTGCCATATTCTTTGTAAGAATCATATCGTCAACAACGATATTACGATCACTTGCTGATTGGATTTTTGAAGTATAAATTTTCATATTTTCTTCCTCCCCATTATTCAACAACACGGGGAACACACCAATAACCCTCATCCGTTTCGGGTGCAGAGCGTTGGAGATCTTCGCGTGCAAAATTCTGCTTAACAACGTCTTGGCGAACAACAGTCAAAACAGGCATAACATGCACCATTCTTGCAACATTTTCGGTATCAATTTCTTCAAGGGTTGCACTATCGGAAAGACGTTCTTCAAAGAAGCAAGTTATATCCTCTTTTTCAGTTTCGGTAAGGCTGAGCTGATTAAGCAGTTCAAGCCTTCTGAGTGTTTCTCTATCCATTAAATCAAGTCCTTTTGTTTTAATATACTTAATCTCTTACCTTGATGTGAACTTCACGAAGCTGCTGTTCTGTAACTTCGCCGGGAGCACCCATCATAAGGTCCTGAGCATTACCATTAAGGGGGAATGCAATTACGTCACGGATTGTTTCTTCTTCGGCGATAAGCATAATCATTCTGTCAACGCCGGGAGCCATACCTGCATGAGGCGGAGCGCCGTAAGCAAACGCCGTATAAAGAGCACCGAACTTGGCCTTAAGGTCTTCTTCACCGTAGCCAGCAATCTCAAATGCTTTTCTCATAATCTCGGGATTATGATTTCTTACTGCACCTGAAGAAAGCTCAACTCCGTTACATACAATATCATATTGGTATGCAAAAATTTCAAGCGGATCCTTGTTCATAAGTGCATCCATACCGCCCTGAGGCATTGAGAATGGATTATGTGTAAAGTCTATTCGGCCTGTTTCGGGATTAAGCTCGTACATAGGAAAATCAACAATAAAGCAGAATTCAAAGGAATCGTTTTTGATAAGACCAAGTTCATTACCAATCCACGTTCTCATTTCGCCTGCAAGACGGTTAATTACAGAAGCTGCATCACTGATAAAGAAGAGTGAATCGCCTTCCTTGATACTGCAAAGCTCACAAAGCTCTGCCTTCTGCTCTTCTGTAAGGAACTTAGCAATAGGACCCTTGAACTCGCCGTCTTCAAGTGTAATATATCCACAGCCGAACTTCATACCTATACTTCTTGAATAGGTATCAATTGCCTTTTCAAAAGCTTTCTTTCCGTCGCCTTCCCCATCCTTCTTAACGAGGTAATTTGCAACAATACCGCGAACAAGCTTATCCTTAAAAGGAATTGTTCTTCCGTTGATGTAAAGAAATTCGTGCTTGCTGAAGAAATCGGTAAGATCCTTGATAATAAGAGGATTACGAAGGTCAGGCTTGTCTGAACCGTACTTAAGCATAGCATCCGCAAAAGTGATACGTTTGAAAGGAGGCTCGGAAACCTTCTTTTCGGAAAACTCCTTAAATGTGTTATAAACGACCTTTTCAGCTACTTCAAATACGTCTTCCTGTGTAGCGAAGGACATTTCAAAGTCGAGCTGGTAAAATTCTCCGGGTGAACGGTCCTGACGTGCATCCTCATCACGGAAGCAAGGTGCAATCTGGAAATAGCGGTCAAAGCCCGAAGCCATAAGAAGTTGCTTGAACTGCTGAGGTGCCTGTGGAAGTGCATAAAACTTACCCTTGTGCTTACGACTGGGAACAAGATAGTCACGGGCGCCTTCGGGTGAAGATGCAGTAAGGATAGGTGTCTGAATTTCCATAAAGCCCATATCCTCCATCTGACGGCGCAGATAACTTAAAATCTTGGAACGAAGCACAATATTATCGTGAATCTTTCTGTTTCTGAGGTCTAAATAGCGGTACTTGAGACGTACTTCCTCACGGGTCTGAGTAGAAGCATCGATTTCAAAAGGAAGTCCGAGTTGACAAGGACCAAGAACCTCAATATCAGTTGCACGTACTTCAATAAGTCCTGTTGCAATTTTAGGGTTTACTGTTTCTTCATCTCTCTTAGTAACATTTCCTTCTACTTTAACAACTGTTTCTTTTGACATTCCCGCAATCATACTGTCATCGGAAACTACAATCTGGGTTACGCCATAGTGGTCTCTGAGGTCTATAAAAAGGACACCTCCGTGGTCGCGTACAGTTTCAATCCATCCTGTCAGTACAACATTCTGACCAATGTGCTGTGTGCCGAGTTCGTTACAGGTATGTGTTCTCAACATAATTCTGTTCCTCCGTTCAATACATTATTATGCATAAATTTATAAACTTTAGTCAAGGCAAAAACAAAAGTCTCCCGCCCCTTTCATGGGACGAAAGACTTCTTCCGCGATACCACCCAAATTGACTGCAGCTTTTGCAATCCTCTCATTTACATCCTTACGGGATGAACGTGCGGTTCTAATTACCATGACGGCTTTCTTCCGCAAGCTCTGAAGTGTTTTTCTTAAAAGACTCTTTACCGCACTCACACCCACGGCGGCTCTCTGAAAAATACGTCTTAAAATACTCTCTTCATCATCGCTCAAACTATTACTACTACATTGTAACACAAACCATTGTCCGTGTCAATAACAATTTTTGTTATCATAAAAAAATTAACATTTAATGTTGCAGGTGCTCGCCGTTAATGTCGCAATTTACGAATTCTTCAAGTCTTTTACCTGTCAAGCCAAGACTGACTCCCAAAAGAACTTTAACATAAGCACACTCCCCTGTCATTGCTGAAACGGGAATTGCACCGGCTCTCAATGCTTTTCCTGTTGTTTCGTAGGTATATGCGTTTTTGTCGCAGGGCTCAATAAATACAGGAATTTCAGGAGTGTGCTTTTTACACATATCAATAAATGTGACAATTGAGGTTTCTGCGCTTTCACCACCGTGTGTACACACAGTACTTGAGTGATAAGTTCCGTGAACAACAGCTTTCACACTGTCAAGATTGAAAAATCCGTAATCAAGTCCGGTATACGGTTCTATCTTCACAATTCCCGATGACAAATCGGGACAGCTATATAAAAGCATCTCTCCTTCAACGCAAGAAACGCCCTTAGATTCTGCAAATTCAAGAGAAATATTGCGCATATCTTCGCTATAGAAATTGTTTGAATAATCACCGCACTGCTTAAGATGACACCCAAGATGAAGAAACATCTTCTGTTCTTTCCCGTCGCCGAGAGTTTCGCGATTGCGGTAGGTTACATACACATTAGGAGCTATTCCGTTGCATATAAGTTCAACTGCCGCTTTGAAATTATCATTGCCGTTGGCATCTTCTTCGTCAAGAGAAAGCTGGCTCGAAACCAAAAATACAGGTATTCTTATTCCCGCCAGAACTATGGAAAGAAGAGCCGAAGTATAGGCAAGGGTATCAGTTCCGTGAAGAATAATTACACCGTCATATTTAGAGTAATCATAATTTTTCATTGCTGAAATAAGTATATTCCACTTTGTTACTGTCATATTCTCGCTGAGAGTATCAAGAGGACTGTCAATTTCAAATGTGGTTGAATCATCACTTGCGAATTTGCAGTCGCCGCTTCTGAACTTGCTTATTATTACAGCCTGAGCTCTTTTTGTATCCGAGGCTTTTTCGCCCTTTTCGTTTTTAAAGGAACAAATAGTTCCTCCTGTCATAACCAAAAGTATTCTTTTCTTGTCCATTTTTCACCTTTCTTATTGAATAATATGAAAATTTAATTATGATGATATTCTTTTAAATTTATTCTATAAAAAACTTTTATATATTATTCTTGGCATAAATTCATTTTTCTGTATTCGGTTGGTGATATTCCGGTCGACTTTTTAAATTGTCGGCTGAAATGATATTCGTCGTAGAAGCCCAAACTCAATGAAATATCTATTATTTTCATCTGTGGATAGTATTCAAGGTAGAATTTTGCACGTTCAACTTTTTGTATCAGCTGAAATTGATGTATACTCATACCAAAACATTCTTTAAAGGTTGTTTCTGCAGTTCTTACGCCTACATTCAACCTACGCGCAATTTCTTTGTTTGAAAAATTTTTATTGGTAGATGTAGCGAGCATTTGTTTTATGTTGGTTGCCAAAGCATATTTAGACTTGTCGTATATGGTGCTTTCTGAAAGTTCGCATAAAAGTATGTTTAAATAAGATGAGGCCTTTAAGCTGTTACCTTTTGCGTGTTCTTCTAAAACTTTTACAAGTGTTTTTTTAATTTCGGGATTATTCTTTGTATCTACAAGATTGTTTATGTATACACAGCTTTCATCGGTAGGATAAGTCTGTGCATTTATATATTTATCCCCCGAGGCGACAGAAAAATGTACAAACAGAGTATGCGTACCAGCAGGACAGTTCTTGAGCCCAATGTGTGCAATTTCAGCAGGTTGTATAAATACATAGTCATTTTTTGCGTTTATAATTTCGCCACCTATGTCCAACTTCCAGCATCCTTTTGAAACATACGATATAATATGCTCATTCAGCATCCTTGACGGGTGCTTGACAGGTGTTGTAAATATGTTCTGACTTGCGATTATAATTTGCCTGTTAGTATTTAAATTAAAAATATTACCCATATTATCACCAGATTATCTTGCGTTATTTTACATCATTATACTCCAAAGCCGTTCTTTTGTCAATTCTCTTTAAAACCTTATTTTGATATAATTAAACCATCAATATATGAAAAGGAGTTGTGGTCATGTTAAAAGGAATACCAAATATTATTTCGCCGGAGCTTTTAAAAATCTTAATGGAAATGGGACATGGAGATGAGATAGTTATAGGCGACGGAAATTTTCCCGGGCAGAGTATGAACGAAAGATGCGTGCGTTGCGATGGACACGGTGTACCAGAGTTGATGGAAGCAATTTTAAAGCTCATGCCGTTAGACACATACGCAAAACCTGCATTTATTATTCAAAAGGTTCCCGGAGACAACGTGGAAACACCCATCTGGAATGTTTTTGATGGAATTATAAAAGAGCATACAGATGAAAAAATTGAACAGATTGAACGCTTTGCTTTTTATGAAAGAGCAAAAAAAGCTTATGCTGTTGTTATGACAAGCGAAACAGCACTTTATGGTTGTATAATTCTTAAAAAAGGTGTAATTAAAAAGGAGAACTAATTATGAATAAGCCAATTTATATAGGAAACGACACCGCAGGATTTTATTTAAAATCAAAGTGTATTGAATATTTAGAGGGTAAAGGAATTCCTTATGTTGATTGCGGTTCTGATGATAATCCTGATATTGAAGCAACGAGATACCCCTTCTTTGCAGCAAAGGTTGCAAAAGCCGTAGCAAGCGGTGAAGCAAGATGCGGACTTTTGATTTGTGGTTCAGGTATCGGCATTTCGATTGCGGCAAACAAATTTAAAGGAGTTCGTGCGGCACTTGTTAACAGTACATATCTGGCAAGAATGACACGTAGACATAATGATGCTAATATTCTTTGTATGGGCGGAAAAACAATCGGTGAGTGGGAAGCCATTGACATCTTGGAAACTTTCCTTAATACCGGATATGACGGTATGTTCCACGACGGTTCGTTAGACCTTATTAAAGAAGCCGAAAACTACATGATGAACGATAACGTATGGTGTGAAGAACCCAGAAAGGTTTCAACGGGACCTTTAGCAGATGCAGAAATTTTTGACAGAAGCAAGGGTTGATAAAAACTGAAAACATAAATGAGTGTGCAATCAAAACCACAAGTTCAATGAACTTGTCAAGTAAAAATAGACAATAAAAACCACGAATTATGCAAACCCCTGTTCAATTCTATATTGAACAGGGGTTTTGTAATTTAATTTGTATGATAATCAATTATTTTAACACAAAAAGAGAAAAGTAGATACATGGTGGTTTTCCATGTGTCTACTTTTATTTTACTACTTTACTTTGAGTCAAGAAGTTTATATATCCGTTTTTACAACTTCGTTTGTCTCCCACGACTGCATTGCAGCTTCCATAACCTTTACAACCCTGAGAGCCTCCTCTGGCTTGATTTTAAGTTCTGCCTTTTCCTCGATTGCATCAACCAGTTGACGATAAACTGGGTCGAGATTATCCTCAACATCTGTCGGCTCAGAAAGCTTGATTGTTTCAACACTTCCAGGATTTCTTGGTGCCATTGTCTTGGTTGGACCCGCCTTAGTGTAAACAATTTCCTCTGACCATATATTGTCCTTGTCTATGCAACGTATCACCTTGCCGTCACAATCCCAGCTGTCTATCTGTATTGTACCTGTATCGCCTAACACGTACCATCTCGGGTGAGTTATATAGTTGTTAGTAGCAACCTCAATACGTGCTTCAATACCATTTTCAAACAACATTACCATCCGGAAGTTATCATCAACCTCAGGGTACTGAATGCTGTTTTTGGTGCAGTATACACTCTTTACTTTTACATCACTATACATATACATAATCTGGTCAATCAGGTGTACTCCCCAATCAAGCATCATTCCGCCGCCAAGTTCCTTAATTGTACGCCAACCTTTTGGCATACCCCTTGAGCCTTCAACTCTTGACTCAATTACATATGGTTTTCCGATTATTCCAGATTCAACTGTGCGACGCATAAGAACAAAATCCCGATTTGTACGCCTATTCTGGTCTATTGTGAACACCTTACCGTACTTCTTTGCCGCTTGCATAATTCTTTCAAGTTCGGTTGCAGTAGTTGTTACGGGCTTTTCGCAAATAACATGCTTGCCACACTTCATCGCTTCAATTGAAAGTTCTGCGTGTACCTCGTTGGTTGTCGCAACCAAAACTATATCAATTTCAGGGTCATTCAGCAATTCCTCCTTTGAAGCATATGCAACAAGACCCTTTTCCACAGCCGCCTTTTGTCTCGCAGGATTTATATCATATACACCCTTAACCTCAACTTTTGTGTTGCCCTTGGAAAGTTGCTGAACATGATGTCCTGCCATTCCACCAAAGCCTATTATGCCAAGCAAGTATTTATCTTTCATCATATCCACCATGCCTCTCCTGGCTGTTCATATATCAGTACATCCTTCAAAAATCTGATGGCTTTTTCAAGACCTTCCTTGGGGCTCATAATGGAATCCTCGTGTTCAATACTGATTACACCGTCATAGCCAACAATTTTAAGAGTGCTTATAATATCATTCCATACTTCCTTGCCATGGCCGTAGCCAACTGTCCTGAACACCCATGAACGATCTAATATATCTGCATATGAGCCAACATCAAGTACACCATTTACTGCTGTATTTGCCTTGTCTATATTTGTATCCTTTGCGTGAAAATGGTGAATTGCATTTGCTTTGCCCAAAACCTTGATTACCTCAACAGGGTCCATCCCCTGCCAAAAAAGGTGGCTTGGGTCGACATTTGCACCAATAATGTCACCAACCGCTTCGCGAAGTTTAAGCAATGATGAAGTGTTGTACACGCAAAATCCGGGATGCATTTCAAAGGCAATCTTATCTATTCCATGTGCTTTGCAGAATTCAGCCTCCTTTTTCCAGTAAGGAATAAGAACCTCGTTCCACTGATATTCAAGAACCTCATGATAATCGTTTGGCCATGAGCACGTCACCCAGTTTGGATGTGTACTTGTACTGCTATCACCGGGACAGCCTGAAAAGCCTACAATTGTAGTAACGCCCAATTTTTCCGCAAGCATTACTGCATTTTCAAAGTCTTTGTGAAACTGCTGTGCAATTTCTTTGTTTGGATGCACCGCATTTCCGTGACAGCTTATTGCTGCAATAGTCATATTGCTATTTGCAAGAATATTTTTAATTTCTTTAATCTTTGCATCATCTGCCAAAAGAACTTCTGGATCAAAATGAGCCTTGCCGGGATAACCGCCCGCCCCCATTTCAAGTTGCTGTACTCCAAGAGATGACAAATATTCTACCATATCCTTAAATGACATTTCTGCCAATACAGGGCTAAATACTCCTAATTTCATTTTATATGCTCCTTTTTATAAAAACTAAGCCAAATGATTTGGCTTAGTTTAATATAAGTTAAAGACCAAGAGTCTTAAGATAATCTCTGCTCATTTTTGCCGCTTCCATCGAGTCTCTGTCAACAGATGTATCCTGTTCAACTATAACATATTCAACGCCTGCTTCCTCAGCTGTTTTGAGTATTGCAGGCCAATCCTGAATACCTGAACCCACAGGAACTAGCTTAAAACCGTTATCTTCACTACTGTTTGGCCTAATATCACTGCCTTTTTCATCAATAAGCGCATAAACAGGCCCACCACCAAGTTTTTCGCAAACAAAGTCCTTAAGGTGCAGAACCTCGATTTTACCGTTGTACTTTTTCAGATATTCTGCAGGATTTACCCCTGCATAATGTACCCAACATGTGTCAAACTGAGGTTTTAGCATTTCATTTGGAATAGCACCATAAAGTTTGTCTAATATAAACTCACCATCTATTTTCTGGAATTCAAAGTCATGGTTGTGGTACATAAGTTGAATACCACCCTCACGCAAAAGCTTTGAAATTTTTATAAACCTTTCTATTGTCCCATCCCAGTTATTGTAAAACTCGTCGACACTATACCAAGGAATTGTACAGTATTTTGCGCCCAATGTATTGAGATAATCTACTGCAGCCTTACCTTCTTTTTCAAAAAGCTCTAACCCCTGATGTACTGACACAGCCTCAAGTTCATACTTATCAAGAATTGCCTTTACTTCCTGTGCTGATTTGCCAAAATATCCTGCAAATTCAACATAGTCATAGCCCATTTCCTTGACAGCCTTAAGAGTTGCGTCCATATCATTTTGCATTTTTTCTCTGATACTATAAAGTTGAATGCCTACCTTAAATTTTTTCATAATTTTTAACCTTCTAACACTTATATTTCAGGGATTTCTACACTAATTTCTTTTCCAAGCTTAGCTGACTTTACGATTGAGTCAATAATTGCCTGATTAATGATAATTTCTTCTGACGGAACTGGAGACTTGCCGCCGTTCTTAACAGCATCAAGGAAGGTTCTCATCTTGTAGTAGAAGTTATCATGCTTACGAGGCGGCATCATCGGGAATACTGTGCAAACATCCTTGCCTGCAATATTTTGATAAAGTTTAAGATCTCCGCCGATTGTACCGTTCCAACACTCTGTCGATGGGATTCTAAGGCTTCCCTTTGTACCCATAATAATTGTATCACCGGGTGTATCAAGATGCATAGCCCAGGCAATTCTGAAGTCAAGAATAATTCCACCTTCCAAACGTACAAATCCTGCCGCAAAATCCTCAACAGCAAAGACGTCTGCATAACCTTCAGGTTTGCCCTCGGATTTGAAGTAGTCAGGGTCCTTACCGAAAAAGTTTGAAGTGTATCCTGAAACTGTAAGTGGCTTTGGATATCCAATTGCGTTAAGCACCATATCAAGTGAATAACAACCGATATCGCCCATAGCACCGATTACGCCCTTGTCTGCCTCAATAAAGGTTGTACCAAATGGTGTAGGGATACCACGGCGTCTTCCTCCGCCTGTCTGAATATAGTAAACATCGCCAAGTGCTCCTGACTGTACAATTTGCTTAACCATCTTCATATTGTCGTCAAATCTCGGCTGAAAACCAATTGACAATACTTTACCGCTTGCTTTTTCAGCCTTTCGGATAGCAACAGCCTCTTCAAGTGTAACACACATAGGCTTCTCCAAAAGAACATTCACACCATGTTCAAGCGCATAAATTGCACATTCTGCATGAGTTGAATTGTATGTACAAATACAAACAGCATCAACTTCGTTTGCATCAATCAATTCTTTATGGCTTGGATAGCATTTTGCACCAGCAATGCCACAGTCTGCAAAGAATTTTTCAGCCTTGCCCGGGATAATGTCAGCACCTGAAACTATTTCTACATCAGGCATCTGTAACAATATTGTAAGATGCGTTTTTGCAATCCATCCTGTGCCTATTATGCCAACTCTAATCTTTTTAGAGGTATCTATTACCTCCTCGTTTTGATTAAATTTAAAAGCATCCAATCCTTTTCGTTCCATTTTTAATTCTCCTCCGTATTGATTTTTTTTATTTACTATGATATACTAATAATATAATTTTTTAAAAAATAATTCAATACTAAATTCAGCCTAAATTTGTACAATTTTTGCTTTTTAGGGGGTTATCGATTATGCGTGAAGAAATCGTTAAATTTGAGAATAATACCTTTATTCGTGTTTTAGGGGCGGAAGTTCCAGCTATTGACCCTGCTATACCTTTCAAGAAGAGAACAAAATTGATAAGCGACTTGCATTTGCACAACGAATATGAATTTTTGCGAATTAATCGTGGAATAATTCGCTGTGTTACCCTTGACGGTGAATTTTACCTTGAAGAAGGGGATATTATGTTTATAAACAAATATGTCCCTCACAGTACATTTACAGAAAACAACCACACTCACAACACTCTGATACAATTTCGAATTCCATCAGACACCGATGCAATAGCACACTATATTTCACGATTTACAAACATATGTGACACATCAGCATTTTTGTTTAAAAAAAATGCTACAGAATATTCAGAAATACAAAACTGTGTTAATGCAATAATTAACGAATACGTGGAACAAAAACCTTTTTGGAATGACTATATATACAGCCTTATGTTTATACTGGTAACCGCACTACGCCGGCAAGGGATAATCTCCGGGACTGCACAAAATAAGATTGATGAAATAAACAAAATACGACCCGTTCTGGAATACATAAATGAAAATTATTCCAACGAGCTTTCAACATATGATTTGAGCCGAATGATGAATTTTAACGAAACATACTTTTGCCGACTGTTCAAAGGCATTGTAGGCACAGGTGCAACAAATTACATTAACTTTGTAAGGGTATGTAAAGCAGAAAAGCTTTTGAAAAAGAATATGAGTCTTTCGGAGATTGCAAATAAAACAGGATTTTCTTCACTTTCATACTTTAACAGGGTGTTTAAAAAATACAACCATTTTTCCCCCAGTGAGTACAGGAAAATAATTAATACGATTACTTGATTTATCATCATAAAACAAACAGTAAGCACGTACTGAAACATCCACTTGTGTTTTTTTGTTACTCCATTATACTAATAGATTAACATCGTTATAAGATTTTTAAGTGATATATATTTAATCTTGCAATTAAGACAGCCGTAACAGGCTGTTTTTGTGCGTCTCACCCAACAAGCTACGCTCGTCGGTCTCATAACCCGATAATTTTACAACGAAAAAAGCACCCGTTTGGGTGCTTTCGTTTTGGTTGCGGAGGCAGGATTTGAACCTACGACCTTCGGGTTATGAGCAGATACAAGTAAGTCCAACCTATTATCGCTATCCTAGGCAAAGCACGTATTTACGTGGTTTTTTCGACGTATTTGTCGCCCAAAAAGTTAACATAATCTTGTCGATAAATGGGCAGAAAAGTTGTTTTTGCCACCTATCTCCAGAGGAAGTTTGGGTATATACTTCATGGGGAAAGTAGGGTTTGTGGAAGGTGGCAAAAATTAAGGCTATACAACTGTATTAGGCTATTACCTGTTCAGGTTTATAATATATATTTATATTTTTTCAGAATTCATTTTCATATGATTCCCAATGTATAAAGCAAAGCTCCGATGAAACCATCGGAGCCTTTTATATGTATTTAATTACTTGGTAACAGTAATTGTACAGGAAGCAGACTTACCACTACCACTCTTTGCTGTTACCTTAACTTTACCTGCCATATGTGCAGTCACAAGACCGTTTTCGTCAACTGTAGCGATGGCAGACTTATCTACAGACCATGTAAGTGTATCTGTACATTCACCTGTCTTTGCTGTCATTTCAGCTTCAAGCTGAAGTTCATCGTCGACTGACATAGTTGCCTTTGTCATGTTAAGTGTTACTTTTGTTGCAAGGTTGCAAATTCTGATTTCTACATCTTCATATGCTTCTTCAGTACCAGCTTCTGCACTGATTCTTACAACTACAGTTCCTTCAGCCTTTGCTGTGAGTTTACCCTTAGCATCGATTGTGGCAATATCGTCACCTTCAATGATATCAAATACTACCGCTGTGCTTACAGGCTTTGTTTTTCCTTCGCACGCCGCCTTACCCTTGAGAGTAATGGTCTTACCAACAGCAACGGATGTAACTTTAAGTGCAGTCACATCAACTCTTGTTGCAGGTTCACCGATTGTTACTGTACAAGTAGCCTTTTTACCGCTGCCTGTCATAGCTGTAACCTTAACCTTGCCCGCTTTGAGAGCTGTAACAACACCATTTCCATCTACTGTTGCGATTTCAGGTTTATCAACAGACCATGTAAGTGTATCTGTATTATCTGCGGGAAGCATTGTTGCTGACAGTTCAAGGTCGCCATAGCCGAGCGCCATGGAAGCCTTTGTTGTACTTAAAGTTACCTTTGTCGCAAGGATACAAATATTGATTGTGACATCTGCATACGCATCTTCAGTACCTACTTCGGCTCTTGCTCTTACTGTTACTTCACCGAGACCTTTTGCTGTAAGCTTACCCTTTGCATCAAGAGTCGCTAAATCTTCGCCCTCGATGATTTCAAATACTACCGCGGTGCTTACGGGCTTAACTTTATCGTCTCTGCCTGCTTTGCCCTTGAGTGTAAGTGTTTTACCAACTGCAAGAGATGTAGTTTTAAGAGCAGTTACATCGACCTTTGTCGCAGGTTTACCGATTGTTACTGTGCAGGTTGCTTTTTTGCCGTTGTGGCTTGTTGCGGTAATCTTAACACTACCTGATTTAAGAGATGTAACAACACCACTTTCGTTAACTGTTGCAATACTTTCGTTAGAGGATGACCAAGTTACATACTGAAAATTAGCATCAACAGGTGAAACTGTCGCTGTTAATGTTGCTTCACTACCAACCACCATACTAAGCTTTGTAGTATTTAATGTAAGTTTTCTTACGGGAATAATTACTTCTTCCCAAACAGCATACAACGTAAGATTTTTCTCTTCTTTGTATGTAGCACCGGGTTTATACTCAGGGACTGTTGCATCTTTATCTGTTGACCAACCAAGGAACTTGTGACCTATTCTAATAGGTTTTGCAGTAGAAAGCTTTATGCTCTTATTATAAAGTTT
>JAZRKT010000070.1:0-1803 GCA_045646465.1 Eubacteriales bacterium
GGAGATGGAGTATCTCATCTTTGCAAAGCCGCCTTCGTTGATAAGGTCAACGATAAGCTTCATTTCGTGGATACATTCAAAGTAAGCCATTTCGGGCTCGTAGCCTGCAGCAACAAGTGTGTCAAAGCCTGCCTTCATAAGCTCGGTAACACCGCCGCAAAGAACAGCCTGCTCGCCGAAAAGGTCTGTTTCTGTTTCTTCTCTGAAGCTTGTTTCAAGAATACCTGCTCTGCCTGCACCAATACCGGAAGCATATGCAAGTGCATAGTCCTTAGCTCTGCCTGAATAGTCCTGATGAACAGCGATAAGTGAGGGAACACCCTTGCCTTCAATATACTGGCTTCTTACTGTGTGGCCAGGACCCTTGGGAGCGACCATAATAACGTCAATGTCCTTCTGAGGCTGAATGAAGCTAAAGTGGATGTTGAAGCCGTGAGCGAACATAAGAACGTCGCCTTCCTTCATATTGGGAGCAACCTGCTTGTTGTAAATGTCAGCGGCAAGTTCGTCGGGAACGAGCATCATAACGATGTCGCCTGCCTTTGCAGCATCCTCAATGTTCATAACCTTGAAGTTGTCGTGAGTTGCCGCAAATGCAGCAGCCTTTTCCCAGTGACCGCTTCCGGGTCTGAGACCTACAACTACGTTAACGCCACTTTCAGCAAGGTTCATGGAGTGTGCGTGTCCCTGGCTTCCGAAGCCGATAACGCTTACGGTCTTGCCGTCAAGCAAGCCTAAATTACAGTCTGTGTCATAATACTTCTTAATCATTTTTAAAACCCCTTTGTAAATATGTAAATTTTATTTTTATTCTATAGTATAGGAAACCTTGCCTCTCTCAAGTGCAGTAACACCTGTCCGGCACATTTCGGAGATTTTCAGCTTCTTTGCATCCTCTAAAAGAGAGTCGATTTCATCGGGCGTTCCCGTGTATTCAAGAACAACCTGTCCCTGTGTATGGTCGATGATTGTAGCACCGTACTCCTCGGCAAGGCAAGCTGCTTTTGTAAGACTGCCTTCTGCCGTTGTGTCAAGCTTAAGAAGAAGAAGCTCGCGAAGCAGGCTGAAGGAAGGCTCAACGGCAAAGATTGTCTTTGTTTCGATAAGCTTGTCTGTTTGCTTTATAATCTGTCTGAACTTTCTGTCGTCGCCGTGTGAAACAATGGTGATTCTTGAAATATTGGGATTATCCGTTGTTGAAACATTAAGCGAGTCAATATTAAAGCCTCGCTGACAGAACAGGGAGGATACTCTTGTAAGAACACCTGAATTATTTTCAACAAGGAGGATAAGATATTGCTGTTTTTCTTCCATTTTTTATCATTCCTTTTTCTTACTGACTTCTTTTTAGATACTTTTGTGTATAGCGGGTACGGTCGCTTCTTGAAAGAAGCTCCGCAAGAACTTTATTTTGGCTATCGCCGTTTTGAAAGGATTTTTTGTTTTTTTGTTTTTTGTCGCAGGGGCGACCTTTGGTCGTCCGAAGATTATTTTATGTATCGCGAGGATGTTTCGCCTCTGCGGAGGCGACATTCTTTGTCCGAAGCGACAAAGAACGCAAAGCGCTTCCCCTCAACGGAGGAGTCCTCGGTGTGCGTACAGGCGAAATTGAGTCTACATCACACAATCATATTAATCGCTAATTGGCACACCTGCGGATTTCCTCCAGCCGGGGAGGCTTCCACCTTTTTTGGCTGTAGTGCAAGGTGTTGTTTTGTTGCACAAAGTCAGAAAAATGTGCAGAACCTCAGTGAAAATAACTGCAGTAAAACAAAACAACACCGTTACTGATTACTGGAACCG
>JAZRKT010000071.1:0-7777 GCA_045646465.1 Eubacteriales bacterium
ATGAACAGTTATTTTTGGATAAGTTTGCATTTTTAATTACATAGGTTCCGTCTTTGGGCATATAGATAGGTTTAAGCTTTGTATAATAGCTGTTGCCATTACTGTTAACACTAATGCTTTCCCATTCGCTTTTCAGTCCGCAATAGTACAATTCGGCAAGGCCAGAACAGCCATAAAAAGCGGACTCGCCAATATTTTTTATGCTATTGCCAATGCTTATACTTTTTAGATTGATATAATTGTAAAAAGCATATCTTGGAATACTAACTACATCATCAGGAAAAATCAGTTCCGTGACAAGTTCTCCATCTAAATACAAATTATTAGCACAGCTCAAAGGGTTAGCAGAAATATTTTTAAAATTAATATTACACCAGGACTTAAGGCTTGTTATATATACATTCAGTGCCTCATAAGTCCCGACAAAAGCATAACTACCAATAGTGGTTACATTATCGCCCATAGTTACGCTTATAATTTTAGGAGTATCTGCAAGTTTCTCTGGCATAAATAAATATGCCGGGATATTTCTAACAGTATTACCAAATACAACACTTATTCCTTTGCCATTCTGACCTGCACGGGAAAAAGCATAACCATAGTTTGATAAGTCACTACAGTTTACGGCATTCCATATTATATCGGTTATGTTTATGCATCGATAAAATGCATAATTTCCAACAGATAATACACCTTCTCCTACTGTTAGCTTTTTAATGTTAGGTGGGTAATTACCACTTTGTGGAGAAAACAAGCAAGCAGGTATATGTTCAACCTTATCGCCAAAAACAACTGTGATTCCACTTTTTGCCCCTCCTGCATCATAGAACACCCCATTGTCCCCAGGTAAATCACTAACATTTTTGGCGTTCCATTTTAGCTCAGTCAACATATTGCAATTATAAAAAGCATAATTGCCAACACTTGTTACATTTTCGCCAACTGTTATGCTGAAAACCTTATGAGGGTATGTAGCACGACCAGGATAAAAAGCGTATGCAGGAATCCTTGAAACAGAGTCTCCAAACACTACTTTTGTGCCGTCCTTTTTATTAAATCCCACATCAAAAAACACACCGTTGTTATATGCAAAATCTTCTACACTTTTTGCATCCCAATTAAGCTGCATCAAGGCTGTGCAACCTGAAAAGGCACTATCTCCTATTTTTGTTGTGCTTATAGGAATGTTTATCGTTTCTAAATTTTCGCAATTTAAAAATGCATATGGTCCTATATATGTGACGCTGTCTGGCAGATTTAAGTTTGTTATTGTTTTACATCCGGCAAATGCGTAATCCTTGATGGTGGTAATTTTTTCACCAAATGTTACGCTTTTAATGTTTGGCATATATGAACTGTCGCCCACAGGGTAAAAAGCATAAGAGGGTATAATCTTGACACGATTTCCAAAAACGATGTCTATGCCGTTCCCGTCTTGACCCGCACTATGAAATACCCAGTTGTTATTTCCAAAATTTGCAACATGTTCTGCATTCCATATTATATTTGTAAGGGCAGTACATTTATAAAAAGCATTAGCACCCATGTCCCATAAATCTTCACCAAGGGTAATTTTTTTAAGTCCACTACAACCATAAAAAGCAGAAGATCCAATCGTGTCTACTTTGTCCGGTATGATTACTTCAGTTAATCCGGTACAACCATAAAAAGCGTGGTTTCCCACCTCTGTTAAGCTTTCGGGCAGCGTTACGCTTGTTAGACTTGTACAATTCATAAAACAATAAGGAGCGATAGTCGTTATACTTTCCGGAATCTCTACACTTTCTAAATTTATACAATCATGAAAAGCGTACATACCGAGGCTTGTTACAGTGTCCTCTATAACAATTTTTCTTATTAAATTACGAACATAAAGCCAGGCAGCATTAGAATCGTACGAAAAAGAAAACATCTCTCCGCTACCGCTGATTGTAAGGACACCACTCTGCGCATCAAGCTCCCACGTCAAATCAGTTCCGCCAGTACCGCTATAGGTAACAGACGCATATGTAGCAGGAGAAGTAAATATTGAAACTGCGATTAAAACCAAGATGAAAATCAAAAATAGCTTTTTCATATAAACACCCCGAACTAAACTATATATTAAATATTGTAGCATACATATTTGAAATTTGCAACTATTACTTTTTTTCACAAAAAAGTAAATTCTCAAAGTATATGCAACAGTGCAATTTGGGAGTGCATTTACGCTTAGAATCTATCTAAAACACCTTTTTCAGCAAATATCTTATAAAATTCCTTGACATTGCAGTCAAAAAAATGTATAATATAGTTGAAATTTTTTTTCAAAGGAGTAACGTATGAAAACAGTAAAAGACATTCTTAAACTCATTAAGGAAAATGACATCAAAATGGTTGACTTTAAAATGGTTGACATTAACGGTCAGTTCCGCCACGTAACAATTCCTGCAAAGAACTTTTCAGAAAAAACTATGAAAAACGGTATCGGCTTTGATGCTTCAAACTACGGCTATGCAGTTGTTGAAAAGAGCGATATGGTTTTCATTCCCGATCCCGACACGGCAGTTATTGACCCCTTCTGCGAAATTCCCACTCTTTCAATGACGGGAAATGCTATGATTATTGACAATCCCGAAAACAGACCTCTTGCACAATACCCCAGAAACATTGTTCTTGCGGCTGAAAAATACTTAAAGGACAGCGGTATTGCTGATACAATGCTTATTCTCCCAGAATTTGAGTTTTATCTCTTTGACAACATTGGCTGGGAGGTTAAGCCTCAGTCTATCGGCGTTAGTCTTGATGCTGCTCAGGCACATTGGAACAGCGCTGAGGAAGGTCTTGGCAACGTTGTTGCAAAGCAGAAAAACTATCACATTGCAAAGCCCTTTGACGTTTCCTACGAAGCACGCAGCGAAATGTGTATGCTTATAGACGAAGCAGGCATTGCTCTCAACTACCACCACCCCGAGGTTGGTGCAGGCGGTCAGTTTGAAATTGAGCCTGAGCTGGGACAGATGTCAAAAATGGCAGATGCAACAATGATGATAAAGTACATCATTCACAACACAGCAAGAAAATACGGTATGTCCGCAACCTTTATGCCCAAGCCCGTTATGGGTGAAGCAGGCAACGGTATGCACGTACATATGCTTCTTTTAAAGGACGGTCAGCCTGTATTCTCCGACGACAACGGCTATTCCAATCTCAGCAAGGAAGCTCATTACTTTATGGGCGGTCTGCTTAAGCACATTGCTTCTCTCTGTGCTATCACAAACCCCAGCACAAACTCCTTCAAGCGACTTGTTCCCGGCTTTGAAGCTCCTGTAACCGTTGGTTATGCTACTTCAAACCGTAGTGCGGTTATCCGTATTCCTGCATATGCCAAATCCCCTGAACTCAGACGTTTTGAGCTTCGCAATCCCGGTGCTACATGTAACCCCTACTTCTGCTATGCAGCTATCCTTATGGCAGGTATCGACGGTATCAAAAATAAAATAGATCCCCACGAAAACGGCTGGGGTCCTTACGACTGCAATCTCTTCCACCTTCCCGAGGAGGAAAAGGCAAAGCTCAAGCATCTGCCCACATCTCTTGAACAGGCGCTGGATGCCCTTGAAGCTGACCACGATTACCTCACAGCAGGTGGCGTATTCCCCGCAGAGCTTATCAACAATTTTATCGCTACAAAGCGTGAAGAGGTACGTCAGCTTGCGTCCATTCCCCATCCTGCGGAATTTGACAAATATTACAATCTGTAATAAACACAACATCAAAGTGCGGTTTCCCAAAACGGGAGACCGCTTTTTTACGCAAAAAAGCCCCTCCCAAATAATTCCGGGAGAGCCGTAAGAAAAGACTAACTATAAAAGGTCAATGCTCTTTTAGAAAAAAGACAAAAAATAATTTAGAAAAAACAGCAATTTATTGTTTGAAATTGTGTAAAAGCACTTGTTAATTATCACAAACTGTGCTATAATCGAAGAAAAAATACGGCGGTGATAAAAATGTTTAATGCAGAAAAGATTAAATACGACTGTGTATGCTGGATACGTGATTTCTTTGAGCAAAACGGCAAGGACTGCAATGCAGTTGTGGGAATATCGGGAGGCAAGGACAGCTCGGTTGCGGCAGCGCTGTGCGTCGAAGCTTTAGGACGTGACAGAGTCATCGGCGTGCTTATGCCTCAGGGACAACAGCACGACATTGATATGGCATACTTGCTTGTAAAGCATCTTGACATAAAGCATTATGAGGTCAATATCAAAAATACCGTTGATGCCATTCTTGAAGCAATGCCAAAGGACCTTCCTATTTCGACCCTTTCCAAAACAAATCTTCCTCCCAGAATACGTATGTCCACTCTTTATGCCGTAAGCCAGTCGGTTAACGGCAGAGTTGCAAACACCTGCAATCTTTCGGAGGACTGGGTAGGCTACTCAACACGCTACGGCGATTCGGTGGGCGATTTTTCGCCAATGTCTCACCTTACAGTAACAGAGGTAAAGGAAATAGGACGTGTCCTCGGTCTTCCTGATGTGCTTGTTGACAAAGTACCCATTGATGGTCTTTGCGGAAAGAGTGACGAAGAAAACTTAGGCTTTACATATGCCGAGCTTGACGTTTACATAAGAACAGGCAAAATCGACAACCCCGAAACAAAGGAGCTTATCGACAAAAAGCACAAGGCAAATCTCTTTAAGCTGGAGCTTATGCCGTCCTTTGTTCCTGAGCTTTAAGGATAATCGAGTTGGGCAAAATCAATTGCCTCACGATATGAAGCTTACAAGTCGCTTTTTAGTTCGTCGGCAACTACGTCTCCGTGGACTTTCACCACAGAGCATTTATATGCTCGTCATACAAAAAAAACGCCTCGGTAAAACCGAGGCTGTTGTGTTATTACAATATTCCGATGTGTTTAAAATATGCTTCCAGCTTTTTGCTGTCTCCGTCAAAGAGATATGCTGTAAGTCCTGCTTTTTTTGCACCGTTTATATTCTTTTCGCTATCATCAACAAACAACGTTTCCTCTGCCTTGATATTACAGGTATCAAGCAGATAGTTGAAGATATCAATTGAAGGCTTTTTGTATCCGCAAACGGCAGAGAAAATACATTTATCGAAGTATGAAAGAATGGATATGTCACCACTTCTTTTTGCAAAGGTTTCGCTGATATTGGATAGAAGAAACAACGGTATTTCCTTACCTTTAAGCTTTTTTAAAAGCTCTCTCATCCCCTCAATTTCAGGAAGATTGTACATCCAGTTATCGTAAATCTCGCTTACTGCTTTATGAAGTCTTACGTCAAGTCTTTTACAGCTTTCCCTTACAACCTCTTCGTCGCTTATTGTTCCCGCATCAAGTCTGTCCCAATAAAGGCGGTCAAAAAGCACTTCAGAAACAAGCTTTACATCGTCCTTATCCTCAACATATCTTGAAGTCATATATTCAGGCTCAAATTTTACCAGCACCATTCCGAAGTCAAATACTACGTTTTTTATCATATGCTTCTCCATTACTTAATTGCCATATTCTTCCACTTACCTCTTGCGTAGAATATGGATGTGAGCACCGCACCCATAAGCCATGTGATAAGAAGTGAAATCTGTATACACTCCTTCTGTCCATAGGGAAGGTCAGGTGTTCTTGTAAGAAAAGAAATACCGTAAGCTATGGGAATTCTGAGACACACCGTTGTAATAAGAGAAATCCACATAGGTGTTACCGTATCACCTGCGCCTCGCATAATTCCTGAAAGTCCCTGGGTTACCGCCATTGCAATATAGCCTGTGGCAAGAATAAACATAAGACGATAGCTCATTTCAATAACCTCGGGTGCATCGTTGCTGAAAAGTCCCATAATATGTCTGCCGAAGATTAGAATTATTACCGTCAGTACGGCAGAGCAGCCCACTGCCATAAGCGTTCCCTGCTTTGCTCCTTTGGGAATTCTGTCATACTTTCCCGCACCTACATTCTGACCTGCATATGTTGTAAGTGCCGTACCGAAGGAGAAATTGGGCATCATTGCAAAGCCGTCAACTCTCATAATAATTACGTTTGCCGCAACGAACATATCGCCGAAGCTATTGGTAAGCCTCTGCACAACAAGCATTGCAGAGGAGAAAATCATCTGTGTAAGTCCCGAAGGAAGTCCCAGACGCACTATTGTCTTTACGTACTTTGCCTCAGGCAAAAGGTACTTAAGCTTAAAATCAAAGCAGTCTGTCATTCTTGACAGCTTCCAAAGGCAAAGAAGAGATGAAACAATCTGTGCTATTACCGTTGCAAGTGCAACGCCACCTACCTCCATATGCTTCACAAGCAGCAAATCGAGAAAAATATTGATAACTGTTGCAACAAGGAGGTACACAAGTGCTGACATTGAATCGCCAAGTCCCCTTATGATACCGCTGAGTATATTATAGAACGCCATACCTGCAATACCTACAAGTGATATAAGCAGGTAATCATAGCACCAGTCAATGGTGGATTCTGGCGTTTTAAGAAGTTCGAGAACAGGTCTTATAAAAGGTAATATTGCTGCTATAAGTACAATACAGCAAATCACAGTAATTGTAATACAGGTTCCGATTGTTTTTGACAGGTCTTCCCTTTTCTTAGCACCGAAATACTGGGAAACCATTATACTTGCGCCTGCCGAAATACCGATAAACAGTACAAGCAACATATTGAGTATGGGCATTGCACTTCCTATTGCAGAAAGTCCTGCAACGCCGACGCCCTCGGTATTACCTACGACAATACTGTCAACGGTACTGTACAGCTGCTGTGCAATATTTCCTATTAGCATAGGTATTGTAAAGGTTACAATACTTTTCCAGGGTGAGCCCTGTGTCATATCTACAGGTGCAAAAAGTTTTTTGAACATAAATTCTCCTCAATCACTTTAATATAGCTCTTGTCATTCTCACACATCAAGAACAGACAAACATACCAAAGCCGTTTTTTCTAATCCTTGTATTTTCGGTGCAGGCATAAACACCGTTACCTGCGTTATACAATTCACAAGATTACAAAAAATGGCAAAGCTTCAACAAATGACATTATACATCAAACATCCACACAATTCTATAGAAATTTTTTACTGATTTTTGGATAAACAAAAAACGGCACTTTATGTGCCGTCAATTTCCTTATTCATTAAATCGACAAGCTGCTGTCTGTTAAAGGGAATTTCGTTAATTATAAAAGTGAGATAAGTATTTACAAATTTTATTTTTTGTGGTAAAATATATTCAGTTTTTAGAGAATATGCACCTGAAGTAATCAATGCTTTGATGAAAGGAATTTTAAAATGTATATAGCCCTTATAGATGCACAAAGTGAAATCAGCCGTCTTACAACGATTTGTTACGGCGACACCCTTTATGAAATTGCACGTTGGTTTACCGACGAATTTGCCGACACCTACGATATGTACAGGGACGACAGCGAAACGGATGAGGCTGACGGACTGAAGGTAATTGCACAATGTGAGGAGCTGTGTTCTCTTGCGCTTGAGGATGCTCTTGAAATGAGCGACCTTGAAGGTCTTGCCTTTGATGTCAACGGTCTGTCTGTTGAAATGTACGGCATTTACGACGATTTTTACGCATTTTGCGACGCCTTTACGCAGTTTGTAAGCGACAAGCCAAAGTACAAAAAAATCATTCCAGACAAGTCTGCCTGTGACATTTGCTCGGAATGCGACAGGCTAAACACACTTCTTATAAAAGCAAGCATCTAACGGAAGCGCATATACCGGACAGTTTTATTTTCGTAGCTTTTCGC